>CAYUPA010000182.1:0-4298 GCA_964446565.1 uncultured Lachnospiraceae bacterium | reverse complement strand
GCTTTCATACTCGTTTCCCTCCTAACCCCGGATAAACCGGAACCGGACCGTTTCCGGTTTTCGCAGGATTTCATTGATAAGAATTTCACTGATGAAAATTTCGCCGACGAAAATTTCCCTGATGAAAATTTCGCCGACAGGATTTTACACTGTTGTAAGCGCCCGCTCCACCGCGATCAGGGCCGCTCCGTACGCGGCGCTTTCCTGCCGAATCAGGATGCAGCGGGGAATGTTCCGCTGCGCGGTTTCGCGAAGCGCCTTAAGAAAATCCGCGTAGAATAAATGCCGGTAATCCCACATGGCCCCGCACAGCAGAAGATCGGAAATATTGAGCATACAGGCCGTGTTGGAAACGGTCTCGCCCAGATAAGCCGCCATCTCCCGAAACAGGTTCACGGCCTTCGGATTTTTGTTTTCCGCCTGCGCCGCGAGCTCGGCGAATTCGCCTCCAAAGCGGCGTTCCATGCCGCGCATGGAAGCGTAGGCCTCAAGACAGCCCTGCTTCCCGCAGCTGCATTTCTCGCCCCCGCGCCTTACGATCAGATGACCGATTTCATACATTCCCAGCCGGCTTTGGATCACGCCGTCCAGCATGACCGACATCCCGATGCCGCCGTCAACCCGCAGCAGGATCGCGGTACTCAGGTCCTCCTGCCGCGATTCGGCGTACAGAATGCAGTCCGGATCGTGTTCAAGAAACACGGGAAGGTGAAACCGTTCGGACAGCTGCGCGGCAAGCGGCACGTTCCGCCAGTCCGGACACTGAGGAAGCTCGAGGGACAGACCCCGCTTTGCGTCGATGATTCCCTGCATGGCGATGCCCATGCCAAGAATGTGTTTATCCGCGTTATCCCGCAGGATATCTGTGACAAAGGCAAAAATCTGCTCCCTGAGCGAGGCCGCGTCCTGAAAACAGGCTTTGCGGGCCGTTTGACCGACGATATCGTTTTTCAGATTCATGACGACCGCGGAAAAACCGGAGATATTGATATCCAGACCGATGATGTAATGCCGCCTGTCGTTGACCGCAAGGCAGGAAGGAACGCGTCCGGCGCCGGACGAGGATTCCTGACGGTATTCGATGATATACTGCTCTTCCAGCAGCCGCCCCGTAATGTTGGAGACGCCGCCCCAGCTCAGTTCCGTCATTCGTTCGATCTGCTTGCGTGTAATGCCGGGGTTCTCGCGGATCAGCAAAAAGACGTCCTCCGCGTTCGCCCGTTTCATATCCTGCTGATTGAGATATTTTCGCAAAACCGTGCCTCCGCAGAATTTCTCTATAGTCTTCGATAAAATTCCCCCGATTGCTTGACATTATATCACAGCGTGATATAATGTCAAGCAAAGATTCCAATTCTTAAAAACAAAACGACGGAAAGGAACCGGAAGATGAAAAACAAAATTCTTTCGACGAAACTGCTGGATCGCCAGATCGCGATCTTTTATACCGGGCAGATGGGTTTTTTAGTCAAATATGGAGAGACCTTCCTGCTTTTCGACGGGTATTTTACGGACTATGTGGACCGCAATGGGCACGATGCGCGCTGGGTCCGCAGATATCCCGCGCCCCTTACGCCGGACGATCTTGATTTCGTGGATTATGCCTTCTTTTCGCATGATCACTCCGATCACACGGACCCCTGGACGGTCGCGGGCCTTGCGAAAGTAAACGACCACGTCGTCTGCATCGCCCCGCCCCCGGCCGCTGACACCCTCGCAGACTGCGGCATCCCCTCGAAACGGATTCGCAGGGTCGAAACGGACAAGCCGTTTTCGTTGCCCGGGCCGATTCAGGTCACCGCGTTTCCGGCCGCGCATGAAGAACTGCATCCGGATGGATGCGGAAGCTACGCGGAGGTCGGCTACCGTCTTACGCTGGGCGACATCGTACTGTGTCACACGGGCGACTGCTGCCCGTATGAAGGGCTTGCGGAGCGTCTTGCGGGAAATGACATTTTGATTCTGCCGATTAACGGAAGGGATTATTACCGGACCCGGGAGCAGAATATCATCGGCTGTTTTGACAGCCGGGAGGCCCTGCTTCTTGCGAAGACCACCGGCACAAAACTCCTGATTCCGGGCCATTTTGATCTTTACGATGCAAACGGCGTAAATCCCGCGTATTTTGTCGACTGCCAGCAAAAATTCAGCGCGGAGCAGGCGTATCACATCTTCATGCCGGGCGAACGCTACATCTATGAGGCGTAATTTCCCTGCGTCCCGCAAAGCCGGATTCCGTCCGGCGCGGCGCTGTAAACCGCGCTGTCACGCACCGCTTTTTCAATCTGCTCCGGAAGGTCCAACAGCTTCGCTTCGCTTTTTTCGATGCTCGTCAGCTTCGGCTTCGTTTCCGGGTGCTTCGCGACAAAAATCGTGCAGCAGTCCTCATACGGCAGAATCGAGGTTTCAAATGTATCGATCTTCCGCGCGAGCTCGACGATTTCCTGTTTGTCAAAGCCGATGAGAGGGCGGAAAACGGGCAGCTCGCAGACGGCGTTCGTGCAGAAGAGGCCGCTCATCGTCTGGCTTGCGACCTGCCCCAGACTTTCCCCTGTGATCAGAGCCTGCGCGCCCTCCCTCTCGGCGATTTTTTCCGCGATACGCATCATGGCGCGGCGCATAAGAATCGTCAGCTGCTCGTGAGGACAGGTTTCATTGATCGCAAGCTCGATTTCCGTAAACGGAACGACAAAAACGCGGATCGGCCCCGCGTAGCGGCTTACGCGGCGCGCCAGTTCCAGAACCTTGTCCCTTGCGCGGTCCGACGTATAGGGGTGCGCATGGAAATACACGGCGCAGAGCTCGACGCCGCGCTTTGCCATCATCCAGCCGGCGACCGGCGAGTCGATGCCGCCGGAGAGCAGAAGCGCCGCTTTTCCGCCGGTTCCGACCGGCATACCGCCGCAGCCGGGCAGGGTTTTGCTGTAGATATAGACACGGTTGCGCAGTTCCACGTAAAGCCGGACCTCCGGCGTATGCACGTCGACTTTCCAGTCCGGCAGGACGTCGAGAATCCGTTCGCCAAGGACGCAAGCAAGCTCCATGCTGTTCAAAGGATATTTTTTATCGGCACGTTTCACTTCCACCTTAAAGGTGCGGGGAACCGTGCCGTTTTCATAGGCAAGACGGATGTGGTCCACCGCGCGGGCAGCAAGAAAATCCACGCCGTTTTCGTCATACACGTCCACGGGGCAGATGCCGACCACGCCGAAAACGCGGCTGACGAGATCGGCCGCCTCCTCCGTCCATCCCTCCTCGATGTCCCCGGGCGCTTCGACAAAAAAGCGCCCCTGCTCTTTTTCGATCCAGAAACGGCCGAGCGGCCGCAGCGCCGCTTTGATATTCTGCATCAGGCGGTCTTCAAACTGATAGCGGTTTTTCCCCTTCACCGCGATTTCACCGTACTTGATCAGCAATCCCTTTTCCATGACGGCTATCCCTTATCGTCTGTTTTTGACGCGGCGCAGCACAGCGCGCCGCAGTTCTCCCTTATCGTCTCTTTTAACGCTGCACAGCGCACCGCTGTTTCCTTCTTATCGTCTCTTTTGACGCGGCGCGGCGCGCCGCAGCCTTTCGATCGTTTCCGCCATTACGGCGGCGCAGGCGTCGATTTCTTCTTCCGTATTCATCCGGGAAAAGCTGATGCGAACCGACTGGTCGATCTCCTCCGCGCTTTTGCCAAGCGCTTTCAGCGCCGGGCTTTTCTCTTCCGGCTTGTTGGAGGAACAGGCGGAGCCGGAGGAAATATAGACGCCTTCTTCTTCGAGAGCGTGCAGCAGGACCTCGGAGCGGACATCCTGAATCCGAAGATTCAGAATGTGCGGCGCGCTCTCCGTGAGCGGAGCGCCGTTTACCGCAATGCCGCAGGTTCGCGCGGCAAGTGCCCCGTACAGACGCTGCTTCAGGTCCATCATGCGCCGTCCGGCCTCCTCCCGCACGGCACAGGCTTCCGCGACGGCCTCGCCGAAGCCCGCGATGCCCGGCACGTTCTCCGTGCCGGAACGAAAACGCCGTTCCTGGCCTCCGCCCAGAATCAGACCGGGAAGCGGCAGACCCCGCCGGATATATAAAAGGCCGCAGCCCTTCGGACCGTGCAGCTTGTGCGCACTTACGCTCATCAGATCGATCTGCCGCCTGACCGGCAGCAGACGGAGCTTGCAGAAGCTCTGCACGGCGTCCACATGAAAGAGGGCGAGCGGCGCCCTGCGGTGTATGATCTCCCCCATCGCCTCGACGGGCTGAATGAGGCCGGTTTCGTTATTTACATGCAGGCAGGTCACGAGAATCGTATCCGGGCG
>CAYUPA010000181.1:0-4312 GCA_964446565.1 uncultured Lachnospiraceae bacterium | reverse complement strand
ATTACTTCTGGGATCAGCTGGAGGGGCTTCCGGGCATTCGTCCCATCCGTGTGGATGAGTCCACAGGCTCCAACATGGCCGGATGGTATATCCCTCACGGCGCCTATTATCCCGAAGAGTTGGAGGGGCTTTCCGTGAATCGCTTCTGCAGTGCGGTCCGGGCGGAACTCAGCGGGGCGATCTGCTGGGAAGGCGGCAATTTCTGCCTGCACACGCATCCGTTCTTCAAGACTTTCGATATGTATCACGCGGGGAAGCCGTCAAGGATTCTCTACAATGACCGCGATGTGCGGCTGGACGATGAGAAGCTGAAGCCATCGGAGGAGAAATACTGTTTTCAGGCGCCGTGGTTCAAGCATTTCAACGAGGAGTGGATCAAGAGGTACGCTTCCGCTTACAGAAAGGTCATTGAAAATTATCGCCAGCTGCTGGATAAGGACGAGAACCGGCAGCAGGGCGGACGGTGGTACGGCACGGACAATGTCTGACGGCCCGCTTTTGCAGGAAACTCGTCTTTTTGTCAGAAAACATGTGTTCAAGGATGTGTCCGAATGAACGGGAAAATGAATTTCGGCATCGTAGGCTGCGGAATGATCGCGAGGATTCACGCGCGGGCCATTACCGGGATTCCGGACGCGAATCTTGTCGGCGCGGCGGATGTGATCCCGGAGGCGGCGGAGCGGTTTGCCGCGGAACAGGGCATCCGTGCCTATAAAAGCTACGAGCTTCTGCTGCGCGATCCAGACATTGACGCGGTATGTATTTGTACGCCGAGCGGCTGCCACGCCTCGGACGCTCTTCTGGCTCTTGATGCGGGGAAGCACGTTGTACTGGAAAAGCCCATGGCGCTCTCGGCGGAAGACGCCCGGCGCGTTCAGGACGCGGCGAAGGCGAGCGGGCGTCTGCTCACCGTGATTTCCCAACTGCGCTTCTGCGAGGATGTCGCAAAAGTCCGCGGGATGATTCGGGATGGAGCCTTCGGGCGGCTGGTTTTTTGCAGTCTGAGAATGCACTACTGGCGTGATCCGTCCTATTATATGGAGAGCAGCTGGAAGGGAACCCGCAGGCTGGATGGCGGCGCGTTGATGAACCAGGGAATCCATGGCGTGGATCTCCTGCTCTATATGGCGGGGAACGCCCGGGTTCTCAAGGGCAAAGTGAAAACCAGATTTCATGCGATTGAGGCGGAGGACACGGCGGCGGCGCTTCTCGAATTTGAAAGCGGCGCGCTCGGCACTCTCGAAGCCTCTACCTGCACAAAGCCCGGTCTGCCCCGCAGAATGGAGTTTCTGGGGGACAGAGGGTTCGCAGCGTTCCGGGAGAATCGAATTGAAAAAATGGTCGTGGACGACGAGGTGCTCTGTGACCGCGTCGTAACAGAGGATGATGTGGGCAGCGCGCGGGATGCATCCGCTCTTAGCAGCGAACCCCACGCGAGACAAATCGCCAATCTCATGCGGGCGTCGCGGGGAGAAGAACAGTTGCTGGTCGATGCCGCGGAAGGCGGCAGGGCCGTGAAACTCATCGAAGATATCTATCGCTCCTCCCAGAACGAAAGTTATTAGGTTTTCAAAATGGAAGGATTTAAGTTTTTCATAAAATTCAGAGGCAGCATTTCCGCCAAGAGCGGGGAACGCTGCCTCTTCCGATTGCAAACGATTTCAGAAAACCCCTGATGCCCCGGATATGTCCTTTTCCTCTTTGGAGGGCGCATGGCCGAATTGTTTCATGTAGGCTCTGTAAAAAGAGCTGTAATTCTCAAAATTGCAGACTCTTGCGACCTGAATGGGCTTTTCCCCTAACTGGATCATGTTTCTGGCGTAATTGAGCCGCTTGTTCAGGATGTATTGCTTTGGGCTTTCCTTCATAATATTTTTAAAAAGCTTGTATAAATACCCTTCGGTAACAAAGATGGAATCCGCCACTTCTTTCACGCTTTTTATCGTAAAGAGATTGGAATTTATATAGCGGAGCGCGCTGGAAAGCAGCGGCTTCATCCAGTTTGCTACAGTAATAATCGGTTTTCAGGAAAAGGTCGCAGAGGATGGGATTGGACGCGAGGTTTATCACTCTGCTTTCTGTCAAATCTAAAGATTTCCGGCGTTGTCCGGCGACGGATTCGTCGAACAGAATGTCATAGCGCTCGTAATCCGTTGGGGAATCGATGGTTATATAATGGGAATCAAAAGGCCGGATAATCACAAGATCATGGTTTTTTAATTTGTATTTTCTGCCCTCTATCACACACGTCACATCGCCGCTGACGATGTAGAGCAGCTCATAAAGATTGTGGCTGTGATTCTCAAACATCGCGCATGACGGGCATTTCGAGATATGGTGTTTGAACGAGATCTGAGGCGTTCGGAGATTATAAGACGGATCCAACATAGTCTGCACTTCGCTTTCAGGTTCTGTCTGGGGGTTCGATCGGCAATATCAACAAGTGAAGAGGACCAGGCACGGTCATTTATGGAAGAATCATATTCTATTATAGGACATGATTCCATTTTTTGCAATGTAACAGACATGGTTTAGTAATTTATTTTTAATCTGTATGTATTTATTATAAGACAATAAACAGCGATTCTTGAAACCGTAAACGGCTGCGTGTGCGCGCGGTCTTTGACAGACTATGGAAATTGGAAATTTTATGGCGTTTGCGGAATATAAAAAGGATTTAGAGCGTAAGGCCATGCGATGAATTTTAGGAGGGATTGTCTGATGGGAAGCGGCACCGCTGTAAAAAAGAAACCAG
This sequence comes from uncultured Lachnospiraceae bacterium, assembly GCA_964446565.1. Lineage (GTDB taxonomy): Bacteria > Bacillota > Clostridia > Lachnospirales > Bianqueaceae > CAYUPA01. Next base: position 1,557 of record CAYUPA010000181.1, on the reverse strand, counting down.
GGAGAGCGAAAAGGATTATTCAGTCGATTCTCCGGGATAAATGGCTGTGGCTGATGGCGCTGCCGGGCATTGTCTGGTATCTCATCTTTGCCTACGGCCCCATGTACGGTCTGGTGATCGCCTTTGAATCCTATTCGCCGGGACGGGGCATTTTAGGGGGGCCGTGGGTTGGTCTTAAATGGTTTAGGGAGTTTTTTCATGTCCAGACGGTGGGCCGGCTGATCAGAAATACCGTTGCGATATCCGTGTTGAATCTCATTTTCGGGTTTCCCGTTCCCATAATTCTCGCGCTGCTCCTCAACGAGGTGCGGTCCGGCTGGTTCAAGAAGACGGCGCAGACCATAAGCTACCTGCCGCATTTTATCTCGACCGTTATTGTTGTGGGTATGGTGGTGAATTTTCTTTCGGCAGAAGGTCCTGTAAACTCGGTCATTATGTCTCTGGGGCATGAACCGATTTATTTCATGATGAGACCGGAGTATTTCAGGCCCATTTATATCATTTCCGGAATATGGCAGTCCGCCGGCTGGGGTTCCATCATATACCTGGCCGCCATTTCCGGCGTTGATCCCACGCTTTACGAGGCGGCGACTGTGGACGGCGCCAGCCGTATCCGCCAGATCTGGCATATCACGATTCCCGGGATTCTGCCGACCGTCGTTATCCTGCTGATTATGAACTGTGGAAGCATCTTAAGCGTCGGCTATGAGAAGATTATTCTCATGTACAATACGCAAACGTATGAAACGGCGGATGTTATCAATACCTATGTGTACAGGAGAGGACTGGGAAACGGCGAATTCAGCTTTGGTACCGCTGTGGGGCTTTTCCAGTCGGTGATTAATCTGATAATTTTGACGATTGCCAACTGGATCAGCAGGAAACTCACAGAAAGCAGCCTATGGTAAGGGAAAGACAGGTGAACGTATAAAATGAAGGGCCGTTCCAGAAAAATTTTCAAGCGGTTAACGCCGGGAGATATAGCGTTTATCATATTCGCGTATGCCTTTGTGCTGTTTGTCGTAATCGTTACGCTGTATCCTTTTCTCTATGTTGTCAGCTGCTCGATCAGCGATTCCAACGCGGTCCTGCGGGGCGAGGTGTGGCTCATGCCGGTCGGCCTGAATTTCGAAGCCTACAAAAGAGTGCTTACAGATCCGAAACTTTGGCGGGGCTTTGCCAACACGCTGTTTATCGTGGTATTTGGAACCCTGTTCAATATCGTGCTCACAACGCTTTTCGCCTATCCTCTTTCCCGCAGGAATTTTGGCGGAAGAAAAGGTTTAATGCGCGGCGTGACCTTTACCATGTTCTTCGGGGGCGGCATGATTCCAAGTTATCTTCTCGTAAAGAATTTAGGACTCATCAACAGCCGCTGGGCGCTGATCATTCCCGGCTGTATCAGCACGTACAATCTGATAGTGACCAGAACGTTCCTCGAAGGGATATCGGAATCTCTGCACGAGGCGGCCATCGTGGACGGCGCCAACGAAATGCAGATATTTACGCGAATTTATCTGCCTCTTTCCAAGGCGATTCTGGCGACCATGACCCTGT
>CAYUPA010000180.1:0-4328 GCA_964446565.1 uncultured Lachnospiraceae bacterium | reverse complement strand
CATCCACCGGCATGTAAACATGCCGTGGATTCAGACTTTCGACCCTGGCATCATTTTATGTAATCACGTCGGATTTGTCAATCCGCCGCCCCCGTTTTCCCTTTACGCTTTCCCGTTCCCGTGCTATATTGAAGATGTTGGGGGAAAATGTCTTCCCTTCCCCGCTCCGCCATGCCCGGCGCCCTACTGCCGGTAAATTTTTCGCAAGGAGGCAAGCATTATGGAAATCAGACGCGCGAGGGAACGCGATATCGACGGTATCAACCGCCTTCTTTATCAGGTATGCCGTGTCCATCACGACGGACGGCCGGATCTGTTTACGGACGACGGGAAAAAATACAATGACGGGGAACTGAAAGAGATTCTCCGCGACGATAACCGGCCGGTCTTTGTGGGAACCGACGAAAACGGCCGCGTGCTGGGATACGCGTTCTGCGTATTTGAACGCTATGACGGAAGCGGCGCCATGGTGAAGCGCTCCACGCTCTATATCGACGATCTCTGCGTGGAGGAAACGCTTCGCGGGCAGCATATCGGAACGCGGATCTACGAGGCCGTCCTCGATTTCGCCAGAAAAAGCGGCTGCTACAACGTCACGCTGAACGTCTGGTGCTGCAATCCCTCCGCCATGAAATTCTACGAGGCGCGGGGCCTAAAGCCGCTGAAAATCGGGATGGAGACCATTTTATAAAAATCGGGACGGGGACTATTTTGTAAAAAAACAGGCACCCCCAACAAATGGAAGGCGCCTGCTTTGTGTCCGTGCCCGCTTTGTGCCTGTCCGGAGCCGTCCGGGACGCTACACCACTTTCCGCTTCGCGATATAGACCGGGAAGCTGTCGGTGCCCCTGAGGTCCTTTCCGGCCGTGATCGTCACCTTTTTATCCGTGATCACGCAATCGACGCTCGCGCCCTCCTCAATGACGGTATCCTGCATAAGGATGCTGTTCTTCACTTTCGCACCCTTTCCGATCCGCACGCCGCGGAAGAGGATGCAGTTCTCGATCTCGCCCTCGATCACGCAGCCGTCGGCCACCAGCACGTTCTCCGCTTTCGAGCCCTTGATATAGCGGGTCGGGTTGTCGTCGCGGATCTTCGTGTAAATGGGGCTGGGATCAAACAGCGCGTCCAGATTGTCGTCGTTTAAAAGCTTCATGTTCTCGTCGTAATAACTCTTCAGATCGCTGATGCGGGCGACATAGCCGTCATACCGGAAACCGTAAACCTTGATCTTGTCCAGATGCGGGGCGAGCAGGTCCCTTTCGAAGAACTGCATTCCGCGGACATTGGCCACGCTGATCATTTCAATCAGCAGTTCGCGGTTCACGACATAATAGTTCATGCAGAAATTCACCTTGCCGTCCGCGACGGAATTCATATACATGAAATTCACGCGCCTGTCTTCGTCCATGTCGATGGTGTAGTAGAGATCCACGCCCTGTCCGTGAGCGATTTTGGCGGAAGCGGGAATTTCGTCTTCCGTGTAGGCCACGGTTACTTCCGCGCCGCTTTCGATATGCTGCTCAATCAGCGCGTTAAAATCAAAATTGGCCACCACGTTCGTATCGGCCAGCACCACATACGTCTCCTTCTGGGCGCGCAAAAAATCCAGGATGCTGGCCAGCGCTTCCACACGCCCGTTGTACAGCTTCACCGTTTTCTCGGCGAAGGGCGGGATGATGTTCAGGCCGCCGTTCTTGCGGGTCAGGTCCCACTCGCGCCCGGAACCCAGATGGTCCATCAGGGAACGGTAGTTCCTGCGCACGATGAGGGAAATATTGTCAATGCCGCAGTTGACCATGCTGGAAAGCACAAAATCCACGACGCGGTAACGGCCGCCGAAGGGAATGGAGGCCATCAGGCGCTCGTTCACCAGTTCCGGAACGAGAGAATCATAGCTGTTGGGGAAAAGGATCCCCAGTACATCCGAATTGGATTTTACCACTGTTCCTCACCGCCTTTCACATTGCTCCTGACCATGGCGCTGGGGCCGATCCTGGCGCCGTCGCCGATAAATACGTTGCTGCCGACGGTGGCCACGCCCTTCTCGTCCCCGGAAGGCATGGCGCCAACGACGGCATTCTCGCCGATCTCCACATTTTCCGCGACAATGCAGTGCTTCACCTGCGCGCCCGCCTTGATCACGGTGCCGCCCATGACGACCGCGTCCTCGACTTCGGCCCCGGCTTCCACCTTCACGCCCGCGAAGAGAATGGAGTGCTTAACCGTGCCGTTAATGCGGCAGCCGTCCGTAATCATGGAATTCTCCACGATCGCGCCCTTGCCGACCTTATGGCCGGTCATGCCGCTGTTGCGGCTGTAAATCTTCCAGTCGTCGTCAAAAAGATCGATTCCGCTGTGCTCGGGATCCAGGACTTCCATGTTCGCCTCCCAGAGCGAGGAAATGGTTCCCACGTCCTTCCAGTACCCGCTGAAATGGTAGGCGTACATCTTCCTGTGGTCCCGGAACAGGTTCGGGATAATATTCTTGCCGAAGTCGTTCTCGGAATTGTTGTCCGCCTCGTCCTCTTCCAGGTACCGCTTGAGAATGTCCCAGTTGAAAATATAGATGCCCATGGACGCCAGGTTGGACTTCGGCTCCTTCGGCTTTTCCTGGAACTCGGTGATACGGTCGTTCTCGTCCGCCACCATGATGCCGAAACGGGAAGCCTCCTCCCACGGGACTTCCATGACCGCCACCGAGAACTCCGCGCCTTTCTCCTTGTGGTAACGCAGGAAATCGCTGTAATCCTGCTTGCAGATCTGGTCGCCGGAGAGGATGATCACGTACTGCGGGTCGTACCTTTCGATAAAGGAAATATTCTGGTAAATCGCGTTGGCCGTTCCTTTGTACCAGTCGGACCCGGATGCCTGCTGATAGGGCGGCAGCACATGCACGCCGCCGTGAAGGCGGTCCAGATCCCACGGCTGCCCGTTGCCGATGTATTCGTTCAGCACCAGCGGCTGGTACTGGGTCAGGATGCCGACCGTGTCGATTCCGGAGTTGACGCAGTTGGACAGCGGAAAATCAATGATCCGGTACTTCCCTCCAAAGGGAACCGCCGGCTTGGCCAGGTTCTGAGTCAGTGTGTACAGACGGGAACCCTGTCCGCCGGCAAGAAGCATTGCAATGATTTCTTTTGCCATGATAATCTCCCCCTGAGTTTTTTAGAGTTGCATATATTGTACCATAAATCTCCGGAAATCGGTAGCCTTTTTTGACAGTTTTTTCATCCTTTTTCTCAATTCGGGCCCCGCGCCTCGTCATTCTGCGACACGCGGGGCGAAGCCTTTTTCCCGGCACGGCTTCCTCCGCGCAGACGCGCTCTCCGCTTCCGCCTGTCTTTCCGTTCCTTGCGGGAAAAACATTCGTTTTTCAAAGCGGCCTCAACCGCACAGACATCTCCCGTGCTTTCGCCTGTTCTCCCTCAACACACAGGACGCCGCATTTTCAGCCGGCAGGTCAGCGGATAAAATTCGTCCGGTTCCCCCACTCCGCGCGCGGCGCGTCGATCCCGTTCGCTTTTCCGATCTCGATGCATTTTAAAAGCCATGCCATGTTGCGCGCCAGATTGCGCATGGTCTGGAGCCCTTCGGCGTCCTGTTTCACTTCCTCCGGCGTGTTGCCGTGGACCATGTTCCAGTAAGTGGAAGAAACGACCGGCATCTGATTGATGGTCAGATGCTTGCTCAGGGCGTCCAAAGAAGCCGTCGTGCCGCCGCGCCGGGCGGACACGACTACCGCAGCGGGTTTCTGCGCGAAATTCCTGCCTCCCGCATAGAACATCCGGTCCATCAGGGAGAGGATCCGGCCGTTCGGATGGGCGTAGTAGACGGGACTGCCGAAAACAAACCCGTCGGCCCCCGCGGCCAGATCGATCCAGCGGTTCACCTGGTCGTCGTCAAATACGCAGCGGCCTTTTCCCGCGCAGCCGCCGCATCCGATACAATCCCGAATCTGCAGGTTCCCGGTCTGGATCATCTCGGTTCCGATCCCTTCCGCTTCCAATACGGAAGCGACCTCCGACAAAGCGGTAAACGTACATCCGTCTTTGTGCGGACTTCCGTTGAACAATAAAACTATCCTAGGTGCTGTATGCTCCTTTCCACTTTTTTGCGAATTTTTTTGCCCCTCCGAAACGGGTCAGGTTCCCTCTTCCGGTTCCCCCGTCCCTGCCGGCGAGTCCTCTTCGAAATCTGCCGACGGATCCTCTTCGAAATCTGCCCGTGATTCCCTTTCGGCGTCTGCCTGCGGATCCTCCTCATCTGCCCGCGGCTCTTCCTTGAGATCTGCCGGCGGATCCTTTTCAAAATCTGTCCGCGATTCC
>CAYUPA010000179.1:1625-4328 GCA_964446565.1 uncultured Lachnospiraceae bacterium | reverse complement strand
GGCCGTTTTCGCCTCAGCCGCGCTCTTTATCTGTATTCGCAGCCGGCAAGATGATCGTTTACAATCCCGATCGACTGCAGAAAAGAATAGGTAATCACAGGGCCGACGAATCCGATGCCGCGTTTCTTCATATCCCTGCTCATTGCCCGGGATACATCGGATTCCGTCGGTATCTCCGCGGCGGTTTTCCAGTGTCCGTCGACGGTCCTGCCGTCGGTAAATTTCCATAAATAGGAATCGAAAGAACCAAACTCCTTCTGAATATTCTTAACGGCCCGCGCGTTCGCGCGCACGCTGAATATCTTGCTTCGATTGCGGATCAGGCCCGCGTCTGCCATACGGCTTTCCAGTTCGGCATCTGTCATCAGGGCGCAGGCGTCGATCTCAAAATTATGAAAAGCGGCCCTGTAACAATCGCGCTTATGCAGAACGGTCTTCCATGAAAGGCCCACGCTGGCCCCTTCCAAACACAGCATCTCAAATTGATACCGATCGTCATGACTGACTTTGCACCATTCAAAATCATGATAGTTTTCTAAAATGGAATCGCCTTCACACCATGCGCGGCAGCCGCTGCTGGCCGCTGGTTCGTTTTTTTCATTATTAAAAGCATTGCTTTCAGCAGCGAATACCCTCGCATTTTTATCTTTTTCCGAATTGCTTTCAGCATTGCGCATCATCGCATTTTACCCTTCTCTGCTATTAGTCATCATCATTATACGTTCTTTATTTTACGAAGTAAACGGACCCGCTTGAAATTTGCACCGGTTTGTGTATACTATTGAAAAAAGGGGGCATAATCAAATACAGACTTGATCTGTCATCAAATACGGATTTGATCTGTCACTAAATACGGGTTTGTTCTGTCATCAAATACGGACTTGATTTGTCATCAGTACAGACTCAATTTGTCATCCATTCGGACCCGATTTGCGCCGTCCCGGTTTTTGAAATTAAATCCTTCTAAAATTGAAATGCAGTCTTTTAAACTAACCCCCTTAAACTAAACAGAAAAGAGGAATACGTATGAATTTAACACAGGAAAGTACCGGCTCCCTTGTGCGGCATCTTGGGCAGACGGACAAAATCACGCTTAAGCGGATGCCCGCGGTTCCCCTGATCACCTGCGACCCGTATTTCAGTCTCTGGTCGGGCAGCGACCGGCTGTATGAAAGCGACACGATGCACTGGTGCTGCCGAACCAAGAGAGTTACAGGACGGGCGGTCATCGACGGCACCCCCTACCGTTTTATGGGACTGGGCAGGGAGAACGCCATGCATCAGACGGGACTTTATGTGACCGCGACCTGTTCCGAATACGTGATGGAAGCGGCGGGCGTGGAGCTCATCGTGGATTTCTGGACCCCGCTTTTGCTGGACGATCTGGACGTTATGTCCCGGCCCTGTTCCTATATCGACGCCGAGGTCCGCAGTCTGGACGGCAGGAACCATGAAGTTACGCTTGAGTGGGATTTCAGCGGCGATCTGTGCTGTGATCAGGGGCAGCTGGAAGACATCGGCGGCGGAAGCTACGATACGCAGGCGGAGACTGTCGCGTGGATGGGACTTCGCGAGCAGCGTCCGCTGAGCCACAGCGGAGACGGCGTTACGATCGACTGGGGATACCTGTATCTGGCGGCGCAGGGAGCGCCGGGACGCTCCGTTTTCTTTCACCCGGAGGATCACAGTCTTCGCGCCGCGTTTCAGCTCACGGCGGCGGAAGAGCGGACGGACGGCGCCTCTCTGGTGGCGGCGTATGACGATATCGCCTCGATCTGTTATTTCGGACATTTGCAGCCGGGCTACTGGGCGCGGAACGGCAAAACGATCGTGACCGCGATTGCCGAGGCGGTGCGCGACCGGGAAATCCTTCAAAAGCGCTGTGCGGCCTTTGAAGAAAAACTGGAACAGGAGCTGCTGTCCTTCGGCACGTCGTATGCAAAAATCTGTATCGCCGCCTATCGGCAGACGATTGCGGCCCATAAGCTGATTGCGGATGAAAACGGCGCTGTGGTTTTTGTTTCCAAGGAATGTCATTCCAACGGCTGCGCGTCAACCGTGGATATCACCTACCCCTCCGCCCCGCTTTATCTCCTCTTTAACCCGGAGCTTGTGCGCGGCATGATGCGTCCCGTTCTCCGTTTCGCCAAACTGCCCGTGTGGGAATATGATTTCGCGCCGCATGATGTGGGCCGTTATCCGTATCTGACCGGACAGGTCTACGGGCTGAAGCTGAATACAAAGGCCGCGCAGGACGTTCGCCGCGATCAGGGCTGCGTATATCCCATGCTGCATCTGATGCCGTCCGGTACGGAAATCTATAAGTTTGAACAACAGATGCCGGTCGAAGAAAGCGGCAATATGTTAATTCTCGCGGGGCAGCTCGCAAGGCAGGAACCGGAGAAGGAACGCGAATCCATTCTCGAGAATCTGCCGCTCTACGAGCAGTGGGTCCAATATCTGATCAAATACGGCAGCGATCCGGGCGAACAGCTTTGTACGGATGATTTTGCCGGACATCTCGCGCACAACGTGAATCTTGCGATCAAAGCGATCATGGGAATCGAGGGCTATGCCATCCTGATGGACACGATCGGCCGCGGCGGGGAGGCGGAGAATTTCCGCAAAAAGGCGGCGCAAATGGCATCGGATGTCTATCAAAGAGCCATGACGGGCGACCATACGAAACTTACATTCGACGGT
>CAYUPA010000179.1:0-1615 GCA_964446565.1 uncultured Lachnospiraceae bacterium | reverse complement strand
TCGACGGCGACGAGGCAAGCTGGAGTTTAAAATACAACGCCGTATGGGATAAAATCTTTGGCTCCGGCCTCTGGGACGACGCGTTTTATCGGAATGAAATCGCCCAGTACCGAAAAAAATGCAATCTTTTCGGTATTCCCCTGGATGTGCGGGCCGTCTACACAAAGACCGACTGGATGTTGTGGGCGGCTGCCATGGACCCGGACGAAAGCGCGGTCGAGGATTTTTCCGGGACAATCGTTTATTTTCTCGAACACAGCATGGACCGCGTTCCCTTTTCCGACTGGTATCAGACCGACAGCGGAAAGCACTGCGGATTTAAGAACCGCACGGTGCAGGGCGGTCTCTTTATGCCGCTGCTGGTAAAGCACTCGCAGGCCCCGGGCGCCATCGGATGCGAAGCGGAAGATTCATCCCGTAAATGAACTTTTTTATTGAAAAAGGAGGAGCAAAAATGGAAGGCATGATGAAAACCGCCGTAATGACCGGGCTTGAGGACGTCGAAATCGTACGGCGTCCCATCCCGAAGCCCGCCGCGGGCGAGGTGCTGGTCAAGGTGGAGTACGTGGGCGTCTGCGGGTCCGACCTGCATTATTATGAAACGGGACGGATTGGCGACTATGTCGCTTCGTTCCCTTTCGTGCTGGGACATGAAGCGGGAGGGACGGTCGCGGAACTTGGCAAGGGCGTCACGAACCTTGCCGTCGGCGACCGCGTCGCGTTAGAGCCCGGGAAAACCTGCGGGCAGTGCGAATTTTGCAAGGGCGGAAAATACAATCTCTGCGACGACGTGATCTTCTTTGCCACGCCGCCCATAGACGGCGTATTCCAGGAATATGTCGCTCATGAAGCGGGACTTTGTTTCAAGGTTCCGGACAACATGGACTCCGTAGAGGCGGCCCTGATCGAGCCGTTGGCGGTGGGTATGCACGCGGCAAACCAGGGCGGAGCGCATTTGGGACAGACCGCCGTCGTCACCGGCGCGGGCTGCATTGGCCTGTGCTCCATGCTCTCCCTGCGCGCCATGGGCGTTTCGACCATCATCCTGACGGATGTTTCTGAGGCGCGGCTCGCCAAAGCCCGGCAGCTCGGCGCGGATTACGTTATCAACTCCGCCAAAGAAGATGCCGTCGCGCGGATTCAGGATATCACGGACGGCAAAGGACAGGACCTCGCCATTGATACATCGGGCAGCGAGAAAGCCGTTTCCCAGCTGATTCAGGCGGCGAAGAAGGGCTCTACCGTTGTCTTTGTCGGTTACAGCGCCTCCGGGGACATGAACCTTCCTGTCAGCGTCGCCTTGAATAAGGAACTCACTTTCAAGAGCGTGTTCCGGTACCGCAACATGTATCCCATGGCGATCCGCGCCGTCGCGGACGGCAAGGTTCCCATCAAGGAGATCGTGACGAACTATTTTGAACTCGACGATATCAAAAATGCGCTGGATTCCTGTCTGCACAACAAGGACACCATCGTCAAGGGCGTGATCAAAATCGCCTGACCCGGATAAACCGGAATGAGAACTGCGCCGCATTGCGCAGGATTTCATTGGCAAGGGTCTAACGGATTGCCGAAGAAGAAAACCCTTTATATGCGATGCGACCGGAACGATTCG
>CAYUPA010000178.1:2430-4330 GCA_964446565.1 uncultured Lachnospiraceae bacterium | reverse complement strand
CGCGCCCAGTACCAGTAACAAACATTTTCCCTCCCGCCGGGCGGATATCTGTTATCCTGCCGGCTATTTATCTGGTCAAAAAACGACCTCCCTCAGACACTTTCCCGCGCCAGTAATCCAGCAGATCGTGCATCGTCTGTTCAAACGGGATCGCCGGTTCCCAGCCCGTATGCTCCTTGAACTTCCGGCAGTCCGGCACCTGCAGATCCGCGTCGATGGGACGCAGGCGCTCCGGGTCGACGACGACCTCGATCCTGTCCTTCAAGGGCGAATAGGAGAGCAGCGTATTCAGCGTGTCCCCTACCTCGCAGGTATAGCTGCCGCCGATGTATGTGTAAACATACGCGTCGTCATGACGGTCATGCCGTAGGCCTCGGCATAGTAACGCCCCAAAAGGTCGGTTCCCACCTTGGAGACGGCATAAGGGCTGGCCGGATGAAAGGGACATTCCTCATGAATCCCCGTCTCCGGCTTCTTCTCCGCCGGGATTTTCCCGAACACCTCGGAAGAGGCGCAGACATGAATCACCGGCTGATAGCCTCTGTCCCCGGACATGGCGAACCGAACCGCCTCCAGCAGGCGGCACGTCCCCAGGACGTTTGTATTTAACGTATCCACCGGAGCGGTAAAACTCGTCAGGGGATAACTCTGCGCGGCAAGATGGAAGATGTAATCCGGCCGGACCTCTTCGACGACCCTTAAAAGCGACGTCCCGTCGTTCAGGTCGGCATATTCAAAACAGACCCTGTCCTTTTGATTCACCCGGTTCAGAAGGTGACTTACATTATCAAGCGGACTTCTCCAGCGGCAGACTCCGTAGATATCCCAGTTTGTATTCTCCAGCAGAAAATCCGCCAGATGCGACCCGACCATGCCGGTGATTCCGGTAATGAGCGCTTTTATCGGCATCATGATGAATCCTTTTCTTTTCAATCGTTTCCAGAGTTTTCCGAAGCCCTCGCTCCAGATCAAGGAAGGCGTATCCCGGATTCAGTTTCAGGAGTTCCGCATTGTTCAATACTTTCCGTTTCATACCCGTTGGTTTATCTGTGTCCCAGCGGATCGCAATCTTTTCCGACAGTCCCATGATTTCCCGGATGAGTTCGACCGCCCGGCGTATTCGGCGCAGGAGCGTTCCTTCCCGCCTCTCCCGAAAAATCTCTCTTCCAGCATCATGCACCAGCAGTGATAGATCGGCAGATGCAGTTCCTGGATGAGGTACGTCTCTGTCCGCGGCACTTTCACGGTTATGTCCGCTAATCCCGACAGATCGCTTTCCCGCGCTCCCGTCAGACCGATCACTTTGATCCCCATCGCTCTGGCTGCCACTGCCGCGTTCAGGATATTTTCACTGTTCCCCGATGTGGAAATGCCGAGGAACACGTCGCCGCTCTTGCCGTAGCCGTACAGCTGCTGGGCGAAGACCCCGAGTCCGTCCGCGTCATTGATATAGGCTGTCGTCAGCGCCTCATGCGCCACAAGCGGGATCGCCGGAAGGCTCCGCTCCAGATTCTTCGCCAGTTTCTCTCCGCGCTCCCTGTCAGCCTTCCTCAGCGCGTCCGCGAAATCCGCCGGTACCGGCCTTGGCATTTGAAAACGCTTCATCAGCTCCCCGGCGATATGCTCCGCGTCCGCCGCGCTGCCGCCGTTTCCGGCGATCAGCAGTTTCCCGCCGTTCGTATACGTCTCCTCCATGAGAAGATAGGCGTCTGTGATTGCTTCTCTGATCTGAATGAGTTCCGGATACCGTTCCAGAAGAAATTCAATATGCTGTTTCAGGCTTTCGTCCAGCTGTTTCATTTCTGTCATGACATTCCTTTTGTGAGTTTTCCTTCATGGTGGTGCCGGATGCGCGGGCATGAGGGTTTTCTCTGGAAAGTCCCCTTTCAAGAGCCGCAAA
>CAYUPA010000178.1:0-2420 GCA_964446565.1 uncultured Lachnospiraceae bacterium | reverse complement strand
GCGGTTTATTCGGATCAACTCCATGGGGTCTTTCTTTCAAGGAGATCATCAGCGTTCCAGATATTTTTCGGTAAACGCAAGCAGCCCTTCCGCCGTCACGGTCTGTCCGTATTCCCCCTCGCCAAGCAGCGCCGTTTTGCACCCGGCGGCCTGACCCGCTAAAATATCGCTCTTACTGTCCCCAACCATCCAGGAGCAGCTTAAATCGATGTTGAAGTCCTTTGCCGCTTCCAGCAGCAGCCCCGGCTTCGGCTTCCTGCAGTCACAATCCATCTTCAGCTCCGGTATCTCGCCCGCGTATCCCCTGTCGGGATGGTGCGGGCAGTAATAGATGGCATCAAGATAAGCGCCCTGTTCTCCGAGAAGCGTCTCCATCTTGTTGTGGATCTGCTCCAACTGTTCTCTCGTTACTTCGCCCCGGGCGATCACCGGCTGGTTCGTCACCACAATCGCCAGGTATCCGGAGCGGTTGATACGCCGCACGGCTTCACAGACGCCGGGGAGAAGTTCGAAGTCGTCGATGTTCCGAAGGAACCCCGCATATTTGTTGATCGTCCCGTCCCGATCCAGAAACACAGCTTTCTGCTGATGCAAAAGGCTCCGGGATGTTACCCGTCCCGCGTCAAAATCCGCGCATACGGCCTCATACCGTTCGGGCGTTCCCATATCCCTGACGTATTCCGGACTTTGATAGGCAAACATTCTGCCGGTTCCCGCAAGGGGCTTTAACACCTGCCTGTCCAGATCAATCTTCGAGCCGTCCACCTTCCGGTCGAGTACTTCCGGGGACAGGATGTGCAGTCCCGCGTTGACACGGTTGGCGTACCATGCGGGGCGCGCGTCTTCTTTCGCAAGCCACCCGGTGACAGCGCCGTTCCCGTCCGTCAGAAGCAGGCCGCTGTCATACGGATGATCGTTCGGGTGCGTAAACAAAGTGACAAGCGCGTTCTTCTGCCGGTGGAAGCGGACAAACCGTTTGAAATCCACGTCAAACACGGCGTCGCCGTTCAACAGGAGAAAATCATCCGTCAGCCGGTCCCGCATCCGGAACAGCGCGCCCGCGTTGCCAAGAGGCTCCTCTTCCACGAAATAGTCCAGTGACACGCCCAGATCCGACCCGTCGCCGAAATAGTCCATGATGATTTCTTTCTTATAAGAAACCGTCAGGATGATTTCGCAAAAGCCCTGTTCCCTCAGAGATTCGATCTCCCGGACCAGAACCGGCCTGCCTCCTGCCGGAAGCATCGGTTTGGGGAGATCCCCGGTCATGCCGGCCATGCGGCTCCCGCGTCCTCCGGCCATGATGACGGCTTTCATCTTTTCCTCTTTCCAGACACATCCCCGTGCGTCATCAAGGCAGCTTTGGAAGGTTTACTTCCAAACTTTTTCTCTTTTAGAAGCTGTCATGACATAACTCTCCGGTGCGTAGTAAATAATCCTTGTCCCCTCGTTTTCAAACTCAAACGGCACATAGAGGAGATCCCCCATCGCCTCGCGAACCGCCGCCCGGTTTTCCGGCCGGACATAGAAAAGAAGGAACCCTCCGCCGCCTGCGCCAAGGAGTTTGCCGCCCAGCGCGCCGGCGGCGATTCCTTTTTCATACAATCCGTCAATGACATCCGTCGAGATGCCCTCTCCGCACTGACGTTTCAATCTCCAGGCGTAATCCAGAAGACGGCCGAAATCATCCGGATCCGCGTGTTCGTCTTCCAGGATGCTTTCCGCCCTGTCAACCAGAGAGAGCATTTCGCAAAGCCGGGCGGTTCTGTCCGGATGCCCGTTGTCATTCGCTTTTTGAATATCGGACGAAAGCCGGGTGAATCCGGTAAAGAACATCATCAGGTTCTCATTCAGTTGCCGTTTCCGGTCCGGTGAAAGGATAACCGGCAAAACCTCATATCCGTCTTTGGTGAAGTTGATCCGGTTGAATCCGCCGAACGAGGCCGCGATCTGATCCTGCCAGCCGCCGGCCTCATCGCACAGCACCCGCTCCAGATAAATCGCCTCGTCGGCTAGACGCTTCCTGTCAATATATTTTCCTTTCAGCGCGTAAAAGGCGTTCAGCATTCCCACCGCGAAGGAGCTGCTGGTTCCGAGACCGGAACGGGCGGGCAGATCCGCGTCGTAGGAAAGACGGATCTCTCGCATATCCAGCATCTTCATGGCGTTGCGGATCAGGGGGTGCCGGATTTCCTCAACGCCGGAGACTCTCTCGACCCGGGAATAGGAGAACTCGGAAGAGTGTTCAAAGAACCTGGGAAGATGCCGGACGTTCACGTAGCAGTATTTGTCAAAGGTCGTAGACAGCACCGAACCGCCATGTTCCTTAAAAAAGTTCTCCATATCCGTCCCGCCGCCAAAAAAGGACATGCGGAACGGCGTTTTTGTAATGATCATCGGTATCCCTCAAAACGCGCCCC
>CAYUPA010000177.1:0-4401 GCA_964446565.1 uncultured Lachnospiraceae bacterium | reverse complement strand
TGATGGAAGAGGACGGGCAGAGAGGTGCTTAGATATGCCGGATAAAGAGGTGCTGGCCTACGCAAGCCAGTATAAGGAAAAATATTATTTTAACGATACGATCGGGACGCTTCCGGACGAAATCCGCAAGGAAGTGCTGGTGCTCCTGATCCTGCTTACGGAAGAAGCGGGGGGCGTCGCGGAGTTCGCGTTTGATGAAGACGGCGAGGTGCGGGTCGACAGTTGGTGCGAGGAGGGGGACCTTGGGTACGATGCCGTCAGCGCGGGGCTTCTGATCCGGGAAATCGAGCGCGAACATGCCGATTTGCTTGAGCAGCTGAATGTCTGGTACCGCGCGATGAAAAAAAGAAAAGCGTCGCCGCCTCCTCAGGCGTGGGAAGCGGTTCCGTCCCCGGAGGCCGGGAACTCAGTCCCGCAGCCGGATACCGGCGAAATAGTCCCGCCCCCGGAGGCGGAAGACCGGGATGCGTGAACGCGAGGTCAGGCTCTATCTGGCTCCGATGGCGGGCGTTACGGATTCTTCGTTCCGCCGCATCTGCAGACGGCACGGCGCGGATGCGGTCTGCACGGAGATGATCAGCGCCAGGGCGATGTACTATGAAAATGAAGAAACATGGGAGCTGCTCAAACATCAAAAAGAGGAGGAGCCTTTGACCGTTCAGCTTTTCGGCTCGGAACCGGAGCTGATGGCGAAAGAGGCGGCGCGCCTTGAAGGACGCTGCGCGGCGGTCGATCTCAATTTCGGATGTCCCGCGCCCAAGATCGTAAAGAACCATGAAGGCTCTTTCCTTCTTACGCAGCCGGACCGTCTGTATGAGATCGTGCGCGCGGTGTCGCAGGCCGTGTCTATGCCCGTTACCGTAAAGATACGGAAAGGGTTTTATGCGGGCGAGGACACGGCGGTACGCTCCGCGGTTGCGGCCGAGCGCGGCGGCGCGTCGATGATCGCCGTGCATGGCCGGACGGCGGCGCAGATGTACAGCGGGACGGCGGACTGGGGATCGATTGCGCGCGTCAAAGCGGCGGTCGGTGTGCCTGTGATCGGGAACGGGGATATCGAGAGCGCGGAAACCGCGCTTTCGATGCTGGATTCGACAGGCTGCGACCATCTGATGATCGGTCGGGCAAGCCGCGGCAATCCGTGGCTGTTCGGGCAGATTCGCGCGGCGCTCTGCGGGAAGCCGGCTCCGTTTTTTCCCTCCGCGGAGGATCGAATCCGGGAAGCGATCGAGCACGGCAGGATGCTCGTCGAAGACAAAGGCGAATATACGGGTATGCAGCAGATGCGGTCCCATGGAATCTGGTATATCAAGGGAATGCGCGATGCGGCGGGTATGCGCTCCCGGCTGCAGAGCGTCAGGACGTTTTCGGAATTTGAGACGCTGCTTCTGCGCTATCTGGACCATGTGCGCGCGGGAGGAGACGGCCCCGCCTGCGGAGGATCCATGACTGGCGGAATTTGACGCAGTATGATAAGAGCGGCCGCTATGCAGCAAAGAGACGGCGATCCGGCATACCGTTCCGGACAGACCGCACGAAAATGGCGGGAATCTCGACATAAGGGCAGTTAGGCAGCAACACGAAAATGAATACAGAAGGGAAAAATTTTCCGGTGCGCTATATACTAAAAAAAGCGGTGCAGATTTTGCTTTTCATCATTTTATTGCTCGTATTGTTTTTATTGTACGTGATAGGCGGCGTTATTTTGTCATACAGGCGGCAGCCGGCTGTCAGTCAGGAGTACAAGTCGGATTTTCATGCCGATGACTGTTATTCGGATTCTGTCTCCTGCGACAGAGCCTGCATCATTGAAAACAATACGGAGGCTCTGCTGCAAAGGCTGAAAATGATAGAACAGGCGAAAGAAAGGATCATTCTTTCCACTTTTGAGTTTCGGGCCGACGAGAGCGGGATGGATGTGCTGGCGGCGCTGCTTGCGGCCGCCCGGAGAGGCGTCGACGTGAAAATCATCGCCGACGGGATGTCGGCTTATTTGCGAATGGAAAAAAACGAATACTTCCATGCGCTTGCTGCCGAGGACAATGTGGAAATAAAAATATATAACAGATTCAATCCGTTTACGCCATGGAAACTCATGGGGCGGCTTCATGACAAGTATCTGATAGCCGACAGGGACGTGTATATACTGGGCGGCAGAAATACGTATAACTATTTTCTGAGCGATGCCGGCTATAAAAATTACGACAGGGACGTGCTGGTTTACAATACGGACCCGGACGGGAACGGGAGTTCTCTGCGGCAGTTGGAGGATTATTTCGAATCGGTATGGAAATTAGAAGAGAACACGCTTCTCAAACCGTGGAGCGCGGACAGGACGGCATCCGCAAAGAAAGAACTGGAAGAACGTTATCAAAGGCTTAAAACGGAACAGCCCGCTCTTGCGGAAAGAGCGGACTATGAGAAAATGACGTTCGAGGTCAATAAAATTACCCTTTTGACCAATCCGACACATGTGTATGCAAAGGAACCGACGGTCTTTTATTCTTTGGCAGAGATTATGAAACAATTCAAGGGCGATATTTTTATTCATACCCCCTATATTATATGCAATGACTGGATGTATGACTCGCTTCAGGAAATCTGCCGGGTGAATCCGCAAACGTCGCTGCTGACAAATTCCGCCGGAAATAACGGAAACCCGTTCGGCGCCTCGGATTACCTGATGCATAAAGACAGACTGCTGGATACGGGGCTGACTCTTTATGAGTATGAAGGCGGGGTCTCGTATCATGGAAAAAGCATTTCGATCGGAGACCGTCTGTCGATCGTGGGATCATTTAATATAGATATGCGCAGCGTGTATCTGGATACCGAACAGATGCTGGTCATTGACAGCAAAGGGGTGAACAGGCAGCTCCGGGACAATATGGAGGTCTATGAAGCGGCATCCGTAAAGGTTTTAGATAAAGAGCACCAGGAAATCCCCGAGAACGTAACGCGGCAGGAGATCAGCCCCAAAAGAAGATGGATGGTTAAAACGCTTCGATTTTTTAACTGGCTTCGGTTTTTAATGTAAAACGGGGGGACTGGCCCCCGTTTTTAATGATGGCATATTTTGCCGTTTTCCTCCGGCGAATCAGTCGTATTTTGCCCCTTTTCCTCCTGCGAATCAGCCGTATTTTGCCCGTTTTCCTCCTGTGAATCAGCCGCAGGTCCGCTGTCAAAACAACGGCACTTCCACGGGCTTTCCATCCTGCATGGCCGAAAGATGGGCGCAAATGCCGGCCGCTGTGATGTTGGCGCCAAGAACCTCGTCAATCCGCGGTTTACGGTTTTCCTTGATGCTGGATAGAAATTCGTGGACAAGATGAGGATGCGAACCATGGTGGCCTCCGCCCGCGCCCTTTTGCAGGGAATTCTGCGGATTGAGAGGATCATAGTTTTTACCGACCGTGAAACGCTGAATTTCTTTTGGCAGCGTCTGGTAATAATTTGGCATGGAGACAGTCTTTACCTCCTGACGGGCGCCGCGCTCGCCGGGTCTTACTTCAAGCATGTGCGTTACATAGGGATCGTCCCCATCGGAAAATCCCCACTCAAAGCTCGCCTTGCTCCCGTAAACAAAAAGCCCCTCCTGATATTCGCGCGCCGTGGCGAACAGCGAACGCGTCGCTTCCGCTTTCATGCCGTTTTCATAATCAAACAGCGCGGTTTCAACAGGATACGGATTGCCGTAATTTTTAACCAGAGATTCATCCATCACGCCGGAGCCAAAGCCGATCACACGTTTGACCCGGGAGCCGGACAGGACCGTCATAGGTCCGATGGCGTGCGTCCCATAATGCATCGGCGGCAGTCCCATCCAATAATCCGGCCAGTTCTGCATATCCTGATAATGGGAGCCGCGCATAAACTGGATGCGGCCCAGTTCCCCGGAGCGCAGCATTTCCTGTACATAGAAAAACTGATAGGTGTACAGGGTCGTTTCCATCATCATGTAATTTTTACCGGAACGCCGTACAGCGTCTGTGATAGCCTGCAGGTCCTCAAGCGAGGTCGCCATCGGCACGGTGCAGGCGCAGTGCTTTCCCGCGTTCAGGACCGCGATCGTCTGTTTCGCGTGCTGCGGAATCGGCGTTACCAAATGCACCGCGTCGACCGACGGATCGTTTAGGATTTCTTCGAAGCTGTTATAGATTTTGCTGATGCCGTACCGTTCGGAAATCTGTTTGGCTTTCGCGGGATCAAGGTCATAGATACCCAGCGTATCCACGTATGGATGACATTTGTATATTTCGGCAAAGGACCCTCCAAACGCCAAACCGACCAAAACAACATTCATGGGAATACCTCCTTGCAAATCAAAATCTTCATTCTCATTGTACCATCGCGGGGCTGTTTTCGCAACTGAATATTGATCTAACGCATAGTTTCATTTGA
>CAYUPA010000176.1:2070-4413 GCA_964446565.1 uncultured Lachnospiraceae bacterium | reverse complement strand
GCGGTACATGGACGCTTTCAAATACACCAGAGTCAGGAAGATATTAAAATACGGGGTTGGATGCTACAGAAAAAGCTGCAGGGCCGCGCTCGGCAAGTAAGCGGTTAAAAACAAAAGGGCCTATGGCCGCCTGACGAAAAACAGATCAGATCAACCTTTCCGCCGCCTGTCCGCTTCCCCCGCCGCGATCTCTGCTATGATATGCTCATTCCAAACCTCTGCGAAAGGTACCAATATGAACTCTGTTCCGAAGCGTAGCTATCGTTTTTTCATAACCGTTCTCTGTCTTGTCGTTCTCTGTTTTGTCGTTCCCTGCCTCGCTCTTTTCTCAGGCTGCTTTTCGCGAGAGGACGGCGAAGCCTCTTCCCTTGCAGAAACGGCGGACTCCGAAACGGGCGAAACGGCGGCGTCCTCGGTTCCCGAACCGAAACCCGAAACCGCTCCTGAAGGAAACCCCGGAGGAAGCGATCCCGAAAGCCCCGAAGGAAGTTCAGGCGCTGCGGAAGCGTCCGAGGCCGCGCCGTCTGGGCGGGCATCCCGGTCCGGCTCCGAACAGAACGGCGACCTGACTTATACGACATGGAAAGGAACGGTTCTTTCCGATTTTTCCTTTTTAAATGGGCTAAGCCGAAACTATTTCTCCGACGTTGATACCGCGGCCGATCCGAACGGCTCATGGTACTGCGGAAAGACGACCCGCGATCCCGCAACGGGCGAAGAGACCCTCCTCTGGGACCGCGCGCAGGACGTGCTGGACACCATCGAGCGGTACGGCGTAATCTACCGCGCGAAACCAGAACAGAAAGTCCTGTATCTGACCTTTGACTGCGGCTATGAAAACGGCTACACCGAACAGATTTTGGATATCCTGAAAGAAAAGCAGGTTCCCGCCGCGTTCTTTCTCAACGGCTATTATGTTTCGTCCGCTCCGGAACTGGTTCGGCGGATGCTCGACGAAGGGCATATCGTAGGCAACCACGGGAACAACCATAAAGTGATGCCGCAGCTCGGGCTTGACGAGTTCCTCTACGAAGTCGAATCTGTAAACGATCTCATGGCGGAATATGTGCCGGATTCGCCTTACATGACCTATTTCCGCCCGTCCTACGGCTCCTGCTCGCCATGGGACATCGCTCTGATTACGGCGATGGACCTTACGGAAACGCTCTACTCCTGGACTTATTATGATTATGACCCCGACGATCAGATGGCTCCTTCCGACGCTCTGCAGCTCGCTAAAGACGGGATATACAGCGGGAGCGTCATCATGCTGCATACGGTCGGCTCCACTAACGTGCAGATTCTCGGCGATTTCATTGATTACGCGAGGTCGGAGGGCTATACGTTCCAAAGCCTTGACGATTATGAAGCCGCGGCATCGTAAGCCCCGCGGGTATGAGGAAGACGCTGTGTCTGTCAAAGAGATGTTTCGGCTTCAGGCGTCCGAATCCGATCCGGCCTCGGTTTTCGTGTTTTCCGCGGTTTTCGTGCTTTCCGTGTTTTCCGCAGTTTCCATGTTTTCCGTGCTTTCCGAGTTTTCCGCGTTTTTCGTGTTTTCCGTGCTTTCCATTTTTTCGATTTCGCGTTTCAGGCGCGCGACCGGCAGGCCGACGACATTGGCAAAATCACCCTCGATCCGCCGCACGAGGGTAATCCCGTAACTCTGTGCGCCGTAACCGCCGGCCTTATCGAAGGGATCGCCGGTTGCGATGTATTCCTCGATTTCCCGATCGCTCAACGGGTAAAAGAAAACATCCGTCGTTTCCGAAAAAACGGTCTCTCTTCCCTGAGAGAGCACAGCGCAGCCGGTTACGACCTGATGCTTCCGTCCGGAGAGAGTTTTCAGCATCGAGAACGCCTCCCCGCCGTCGCGGGGCTTGCCCATCACCGTCTTATCGCAAAGAACCAGCGTATCGGCCCCGATCACCAAAGCGCCCGGATGCTTTTGCAAAACCGACGCCGCCTTGCGCCGCGCAAGATAAGAAGGCCATTCCCGCGCCGGAAGCGACGGCGGAACCGTCTCCTCGATATCCGCCGGTTCTACCGTGAATACGGGATAAATCCATTGCAGCAATTCCTTTCGCCGCGGCGAACCTGAAGCCAGAATGATTTCCGACGGTTTCCTCATTTGGATTCTCCTTTGGCAAGGTGCAAATCGGCGGTCGCCGGCTTCCGCGGCGATTTCGTTTTCATCAGACTAAAACGGAGGAGGTCCCGTATCGAATACTGCCGGTCGATATCCTCCACGGTTTCCGTAAAATGATCCCTGTCGAAACGGTCCCTTCGGCTCTGGCTCTGTTCGATCAGGGCCTTAAAGCGGGCCGAGCAGTTCGGGTCCATCCG
>CAYUPA010000176.1:1034-2060 GCA_964446565.1 uncultured Lachnospiraceae bacterium | reverse complement strand
GGATCAGGCGTCTCGCCGCAAGGATGTTCGTGCTCACGTCCACCAGAAACACATCCACACTGTAGCCCTTCTGCCCTTCGGCGATGTCCGGCAGATTTTTTCGGACGGCGGAAAGATTCGGATTATAGGCGGCCTCCGCCCAGCCCAGCCTGCCGAACCGGCTTATAATAAAGATTACATCCCGAAGCTCTGTTACCGCAAGCTCCCAGTCCCCGTCTGTAAACTCCCGTATCTCTTCCTCCGTCGGCTTATGGAAACGATATGTCAACATCATTGTATACGGTTCGATCGAAAATGTCGCGCCCTCCCCGGGAATCTCCGGAAGCGGAAAGGGTTCGCCTGTTTGAAACTGTACCATTGCTCTCTCCCTGCGCATATCGCAAAAACCGTTCTTATACCGGCATACGGCAGCCCATGCCCGCACAGAAATTCTCCTCCGAAAACGTGCGGAAACTCTCCTTGAAAACGCACCTCGAAACGTGCGAAAACTCTCGGAAACCCTCGGAAACGCCGCCGCAAAAGAACGGATTTTTCTCTTTACAAACCATAAAAAAAACAGTATAATACTACAATAAATTGAACCGGAAAGGAGTGGCTGAAATTGAAAGCGGAAAAAATCAACAAAAATCAGATTCGTTTTACGCTCAATAAAGCAGATTTACAGGCGCGTCACCTCAAGATTGCCGACCTTTCATACGGTTCCGATAAAACCAAAGCATTATTTGACGATATGATGCATCAGGCTCTCATCGAATTCGGATTCGAGGTCTGCTCCGAGAAGCCCCTGATGATCGAAGCGGTCCCCACCTCGGAGGACAGCCTTACAGTGACCGTAACGCAGATAAACAGCCGCGAGGACGCCATGGCTCTGTTCCAGCCCAGGACCACCGAGGGACTTCCGGACGCCGCAGAACCCCCGCAGAAGCCGGAGGATGCCGCGGCTGCGGACGATGCGCGGACCGATCCGGCTACCGATAAGCAGGTATACTCGCTTCTCTATACGTTCTCGTCCTTTGAGGACGTGCT
>CAYUPA010000176.1:0-1024 GCA_964446565.1 uncultured Lachnospiraceae bacterium | reverse complement strand
GGACGTGCTTTCCGCCTCGAAGCTCGTCACTCCGAGCCTGCGCCTTCGCATCGAGCTGTACAGGAGCGACGACGGGATGTATCATATCCTGCTGCATTATTCACGCTTAAGCGGCCCGACGCGGTATGTCATGACTTTTCTTACCGAATACGCGAAGTCCGTATCAAGCGACGCCCTGTGGATTTCCTTTATTCAGGAGCACGGCCGTCTGAGCGTCCGCAGCCGGGCCCTGCAGCGGCTGTCCCAAATCGAACAGGAGGCCTGACGGTCAGTATAACGCCCGCACTCCTCCTCCGGGGCGATACCGCAGATGTGCATGATAATTCCAATCCGCATCACCCGTGCTGTTATATGAGCGCCATGCAAATAAATATAAAAGCACTGCACAGAAACACCTGTTTTTCTGTGCAGCGCTTTTACTATGCTTCCGCCTTGACCTTATTCGCCAGATACTCGTTGACCTGAGCGACAACCTCATCCGCGTCCATTCCATGAACGAAGCAGGCCTCTTCCAGAGACTCGCCGCGGGCCGAAGGGCAGCCAATGCAGTGCATGCCACAGGCCATCAGCAAAGGCGCAATTGCCTCGTCCACCTGCAGCAAATCCTCAATAATCATATCCTTCGTAACCTGTACCGCCATCAAATGGTCCTCCTTACTGAATAGGATTCCTGAACTTTCATTTCTATTATAACCCTTTTCAGGCGTTTATACAACGTTCCGGAAAAAATTTGACAAAAAAATAAAAGCTCTCGGGTTTTCGACGTTGAATAAAAAAATTACTGCAGACGTAACAGTTCAGACGACCAGCAAATCTGCAAAAAAGTGCCGAAAATTTAAGACATAAAATTTCTTCCGACAGAGGGCTTTGTGGATAACTCAATTTCTCGTAGGAGGGTTCTCTTGTTTTGTGGATAACTTCTTTTCAAAATGGCTATTTGAACTCATTTTCTTCAAAAATTTAGGTATGAATAAAAAGTTTTCCACAATTCCCGCGCTTTTTCCCTTCTGTCATGCACCGTCAT
>CAYUPA010000175.1:0-4423 GCA_964446565.1 uncultured Lachnospiraceae bacterium | reverse complement strand
CGCAGGCCGAGCGGGACGCCGCGGTCCGCCTGAAGCTGAATCCGCTCGAGGCCAACGTGCGCGGCAAGCGGGTCGTGCTGGTGGACGATTCCATCGTACGCGGCACGACGAGCGAGAAAATCATCCGCAGCCTGAAACAGGCGGGCGCGAAGGAAGTTCACATGCGCGTCTCGGCGCCGCCGTTTACGCACACCTGCCATTTCGGCACCGACATCGACAGCGAGGAGAATCTGATCGCGAACCGGATGCCTCTTGAGGACATCGCGAGGAAAATCGGGGCCGACAGTCTGGGCTACATCAGCTGCGGCGGGCTAATGCGGGCGTGCAGCGCGAGCAGGCGGGCCTTCTGCATGGGGTGTTTTACCGGGGAGTACCCTGTGGAAACGGGCGGCGAACAGCGCAAAATGCAGTTTGAACGCTGACGGTGCGGACTCGGGAATTACGGGAGGATACAATGAGCAGTGTATTTCTGGTTCTGGAAAATGGGCAGGTCTTTGAAGGACAGCGCTTTGGAGCCGAGGGCGACGTCACCGGCGAGCTGGTTTTTACAACAGGCATGACGGGGTATCTCGAAACGCTGACGGACCCCAGCTACTACGGGCAGATCGTTGTGCAGACCTTTCCGCTGATCGGCAACTACGGTGTCATTCCGGAGGATTTTGAAAGCGAAGGCGTGCATTTAAGCGCGTACATTGTACGGGAATGGTGCGAGGAGCCCTCCAACTTCCGCTGCAGGGGCACGGTCGATGAATTTTTGAAGCGGGAGAAGATCATCGGAATCTGCGGCGTGGATACGAGGGAGCTGACCCGAATCATTCGCGAGCACGGCGTAATGAACGCGCGGATTCAGGGGGAAAGGCCGAAGGACCCGCGTGCCATGGCGTCGGAAATTTCGCGGTATTCCGTGGAAAACGCCGTAATGCACGTGACCTGTAAAAGAGAAGGTCCTCTTTCATGGGACAACGCCAAAGGCGAAGGGCATCCCGTCGTTCTGATGGATTTCGGCGCCAAACGAAACATCGAACGCGAACTCATCGCCCGCGGATGCCGGGTCCTTACGGTTCCGGCCGATACGGCGGCTGAGGAAATCATGGCGCTGAAACCGGACGGCCTGATGCTCTCCAACGGTCCCGGCGATCCCATGGACAACCGCGGGATCATCGCCGAGCTGCGAAAGCTTTTCGATTCAAACATTCCGACCTTCGGCATCTGCCTTGGACACCAGCTGCTTGCCCTTGCCGCGGGCGCCCGCACGGTCAAGCTGAAATACGGCCACCGCGGCGCCAACCAGCCGGTTAAGGACCTCCGGACGGACGCCGTCTACATTACGAGCCAGAACCACGGCTACGCGGTCGACAGCCGCTCCCTGCCGGAAAACGCGAAGGAATGTTTTGTCAACATGAATGACGGAACCTGTGAAGGAATCGAATATACCGACCGGCCGGTTTTTTCCGTGCAGTTTCATCCGGAGGCCTGCGCCGGCCCTCTGGATACGCGGTATCTGTTTGATCAGTTTCTCCGCCTCATGGACGGAGCTTCGGGAAAGGAGACCTACGAATGCCGCTGAATCCGGGCATCAAAAAAGTACTCGTAATCGGTTCCGGCCCAATTGTCATCGGGCAGGCGGCCGAGTTTGACTACGCGGGAACACAGGCCTGCCGGGCTCTTAAGGAAGAGGGACTCGAGGTGGTCCTCGTCAACTCCAATCCCGCGACGATCATGACCGACAAGGCCATGGCGGATAAGATATACATCGAACCGCTGACGCTGCCGACGGTGAAGCGCATCATCGAAAAGGAGCATCCGGACAGCCTCCTCTCCACGCTGGGCGGCCAGACGGGTCTTACGCTATCCATGCAGCTCGCGAAGGAAGGCTTCCTTGAGAGCCATCACGTTCGTCTGCTTGGCGCCGACCCTATGACGATCGACAAGGCCGAGGACCGTCAAATGTTTAAGGATACGATGCTCGAAATCGGCGAGCCGGTGATCCCTTCCCGCGTTGTCAACGACGTCCCGGACGCCCTTGCCTTTGCAGGGGAGACCGGCTATCCGGTCATTGTCCGACCGGCGTTTACGCTGGGCGGAAGCGGGGGCGGCATCGCGAACACCCCCGAAGAGCTTGAAGAAATTGCGGAAAACGGTCTGCGGCGGTCGCCGATTACACAGATTCTGGTTGAAAAATGTATCGCCGGCTGGAAGGAAATCGAATTTGAGGTGATGCGCGACAGCCATGAAAATGTGCTTACGGTCTGCAGTATGGAAAACTTCGATCCGGTCGGCGTTCACACGGGCGACAGCATTGTCATTGCCCCTGCCGTGACCCTGGCGGATAAGGAGTATCAGATGCTGCGCTCCGCGGCGCTGAACATTATTTCCGCCCTGAAGGTGGAAGGCGGGTGCAACGTCCAGTTCGCGCTCAGGCCGGACAGCTTTGAATACGCGGTCATCGAGGTCAACCCCCGGGTATCCCGTTCTTCCGCTCTGGCCTCCAAGGCGACGGGCTACCCGATTGCAAAGGTCGCCGCGAAGATCGCGATCGGCTACACCCTGGATGAAATCCGCAACGCCGTGACCGGCAAGACTTACGCCTGTTTCGAACCGGCGCTCGACTACGTCGTTGTAAAGCTGCCGAAGTGGCCCTTCGACAAGTTCGTCTACGCCAGCAGGACCCTTGGAACGCAGATGAAGGCGACCGGCGAGGTGATGGCGATCGGAACCAGTTTTGAAGCGGCCATCATGAAGGCCGTCCGCGGCGCCGAGATTTCGCATAACAGCCTGAACGATCCGGCCCTGAAGGCCCTTCCGACGGAAGAGATTCACAGCCGCCTTTCCCTTTGCACCGACGAGCGTCTGTTCGTCATTTTTGAGGCGCTGCACAGAGGGATCGACATCGGGGAAATCCACAGGATTACGGGAATCGACGCGTGGTTTCTCGCAAAACTCAAACACATGGTCTTTCTGGAACGGCGGCTTGCCGCGGAACCGCTGACAAAGGAACTGTATGAAACGATGAAGCGGTACAGCTATCCGGACGCGGTCATCGCCGAACTGTCCGGCGGGGACCTTCCTGAAGAACGCCGTCCGGCGGTCTTTAAGATGGTCGATACCTGCGCGGCGGAGTTCGCGGCCAGGACGCCGTACTTCTACTCTACCTATGACGAGGTCAACGAGGCGCGGGAATTTATCCGCGAAAAAGGCGCCGGCAAAAACACGGTCATTGTCTTCGGCTCCGGCCCGATCCGCATCGGACAGGGCATCGAATTCGACTATGCCTCCGTCCACTGCGTCTGGGCGCTGAAAAAGGAAGGCTACGAGGTCGTCATCGTCAACAACAATCCGGAAACCGTTTCCACGGATTTCGATACGGCGGACCGGCTGTATTTTGAACCGCTGACGCCCGAGGACGTCATGAATATCATTCATACGGAAAAGCCTGTGGGCGTGGTGGTCGCCTTCGGCGGGCAGACGGCGATCAAACTGACCCGTTTTCTGGAAAAAGAGGGCGTTCCCATTCTGGGAACCCCCGCCGACAGTATCGATATGGCGGAGGACCGCGAACGTTTCGATGAACTGCTTGAGAGGCTGCACATCGCGAGGCCGCTGGGCGATACGGTCATGACGACGGAGGAAGCCCTCGAGGCGGCAAACCGTCTGGAATATCCTGTACTGCTGCGCCCGTCCTACGTTCTTGGCGGCCAGAACATGATCATCGCCCACAACGACGAAGACATCCGCGAATATATGGCCATCATCCTGTCCCACGCGATTGAAAATCCGGTTTTGATCGATAAATACATGATGGGCGTCGAGATCGAGGTCGACGCAATCTGCGACGGCGAGGATATCCTGATTCCCGGCATCATGGAGCATATCGAGCGGGCCGGCATCCACTCCGGCGATTCCATCGCGGTCTATCCGGCGTGGAACCTGAACGGGTCGCTGACCGAGCGGATTGTGGAGTATTCCCGGAAGCTCGCGGTGTCCATGAAAACAAAGGGCCTTGTCAACATCCAGTACGTCATTCACAACGGCGAGATCTACGTAATTGAAGTCAATCCCCGCTCCTCCCGCACGATTCCCTATATCAGCAAGGTTTCCGGCGTACCGATGGTGGACCTTGCGACCGAGGCGATGCTGGGCCATAAGCTCAGCGAGATGGGCTACGGCACCGGGCTGTACCGTACGCCGCCGTACATGGCCGTTAAGGTTCCGGTTTTCTCCTTTGAGAAGCTCTCGGACGTCGATACGCACCTCGGGCCGGAGATGAAGTCCACCGGCGAGGTGCTCGGCATCGGGACCACGCTGGGCGAGGCCGTGTACAAGGGTCTTATCGCGGCCGGCTATAAAATGGAGAAAAAGGGCGGCCTCCTGATCACGGTGCGGGACAGCGATCAGGAAGAAATCGTCGATATCGAGGAGATGT
>CAYUPA010000174.1:0-4438 GCA_964446565.1 uncultured Lachnospiraceae bacterium | reverse complement strand
AGGCTTGTCAAGGCCCTTTTCCATATCCTGCGTAATCGAATCAATCGACTGATACATGTGGCTGTACAGGTCCAGCATGGAAATATCCTTGCCGTCGTAATTTTCCGGCTCCAGATACCAGTTCTCGTAATGGACCAGACGGTCCGGATCATACGATTTCACCCAGCGGCCCGCGGCCTCAAAGTTCTCGCCGAAGCCGGACTCGTTTCCGAGCGACCAGATCAGAACGGAGGGGCAGTTCTTGTCGCGCATGACGTTCCGCCTCGAACGGTCCGCAATCGCTTCCTTAAACATCGGATTACGGGCTGTCAGGCAGTACCTGGTCGCATACGTTGTCTTAAGCGTTTCCATCGAATCGACGCCAGGGCGAATCGGACTGTACAGGCTCACAGACCCATGCGATTCGCAGTCCGCCTCCGCGATGAGATAGAAGCCGAACTCGTCCGCAAGCTGCGGGAACCACGGCGCGTTCGGATAATGGCTTGTGCGGATCGCGTTGATGTTGTGCTCTTTCATAATGCGCATATCCGCAACCGCCTGCTCCCTGCTGATCGTATAGCCGGTCACCGGATCGCTGTCGTGACGGTTTGTGCCGCGGAACTTAATCTTCTGTCCGTTGAGGGTAATGACGTTTTTGTTTTTAATCTCAATGACGCGGATGCCGACCTTCTGCTCGATCGCCTCGTCCTCCGTTTCGATCAGCAGCGTATACAGATACGGCGTCTCCGCGTTCCACGTCTTCGCCTCCGGCACCTCGAAAGTCACCGTGCCGCCCTCCGCGTTCTTCGTTTCCAGAACGCAGCCGCAGGACTTTTTCAGAGTGCACCGCACCGGAATCTCCTGATCGAAAAACGAGAAATCCACCTTGACCGTGCCGTTCGCATAGGCCGCGTCGAGGCCTGTATGGACAAAATAGTCGCGGACATGCTGAACGGGCCGTTCAAGAATATACAGATCGCGGAAAATGCCGGACATTCTGAGCTTATCCTGATCTTCCAGATAGCTTCCGTCGCACCACTTCAGGACCGCGACGGTAATCCGGTTGCTGCCGTCCAAAAGGGCGTCCGTGATATCAAACTCACTCGTCGAATGGCTGACCTGGCTGTAGCCGATGAACTTTCCGTTGAGCCAGACATAGAAGCAGGAATCGACGCCTTCAAAATTCAGAAAATACTTCCGCTCCGTCTTCGCAAGGGAAAAGGCGCGGCTGTATAGCCCGCAGGGATTCTCTTTCGGGACATACGGCGGGTCAAACGGAAACGGATAATTGACATTGGTGTACTGATGCCGGTCATACCCGTGATTCTGCCATACCGACGGGACCGGGATCACATCGTCGAACAGGTCCGTCCTGCTTCCGCAGTCTTCCGGCACGTCGTATACGCTTTTGTAATATTTAAACTGCCAGTCGCCGTTTAAGCTGTACAGGCGGCTGGAATCGCCGCGGCGGCAGGAAATTTCCTCCGCGCTGGCAAAGGGAACGTAGTACGCGCGGTTCTCCATGGTATTGACATGGAGAACGTCCGGATTTTCAAAATACTTTTCACGCAACATAACTTCTCCTTTCTGAAGGTTTTCTGCGAAGGCGGTATATCGCGCCTTCACGGTAAGTTCCCGAAATCGGCGGCATGGTCCGCTTTCTCCGAAAGTTTTCGGAACTAACGGTATGTCTCGCCTTCTCCGTTTAGAATTCTCTCCATGCGCTCTTTCGAGGGGTAGCCTTCCATATCGCCCGTCGTCTGCGTAGCAAGAGCTCCCGCGACAGCGCCCATCCGGCCGCAGACCTCGAGCGGACGGTCTTCCAGAAGGCCCGCGAGGAATCCGGCGTTAAATCCGTCTCCCGCGCCGACCGTCTCGAGCGGACGGCAGGGATAGGGCGGAATCCGGTGTCTCTCGGCGCGGCTTGCCACAAACGCCCCGCGCGCGCCGTCCTTGACCGCGACGAACCGTACCGGCCCGCCGGAAAAAACAGCGTCCAGAATGTTCGGTATCTCCTTTGTTCCGAATAAAAACTCCGCCTCATCCAGTCCCATCATAACAACATCCGCGGAAAAAGTCAACTTGCGGAACAGATTTGTGCAGTCTTCCCCATGCATGAGCTTCTTCCGTATATTCGGGTCGAAGCTGACGCGGACCTGTTTCGTTTTGGCCATTTCCACGGCCGCGAACACTGTTTCCTCGCACGATTTGCTGAGCACAGGCGTGATTCCGCTGATATGCAGATACTCCGCTCCCTGAAACCATTCGGGGGACAGGTCCTCCGGGCGCAGATGGCTTGCCGCGGAGTTTTCTCTGTAATAAAATGCCGTCGTCTCCCCGCCGTACTCCCGCTGTTTGAACATGACGCCGGTCCGGTGTTCCGGGTCAATACGGACCGCGGAGGTGTCAACGCCTTCCGCGCGGATTCGGTTCAGCACGAAGCGGCCGAATTCGTCGCTGCCGAGACGGCTCATCCAGCTCGCGCTGATTCCCAGCTTGCACAGTCCGATCGCCGTGTTGCTCTCCGCGCCGGCAAGGGACGCGCGGTAATTGGTTTCATAGCGCAGCGGGCCGTAGGATTCCGGCGTAAAAACGACCATCGACTCGCCAAGTGTAATGACTTTCGCCATAGTATCCTCCCTAAAATCGAACCCCCGTGTGCGGGGCTGATGCTCACTGGACAGCAAGTATGCAAGAGGCTTTAGCCTCTCAGCTGACAACCTCTCAGGGCTGTGAGAAAACGGCTCCATCCCCGGCGCCGAATGGCGCGGGAACAGGGCCGTTCTGTTATTGATAATTTACTGCTCCGCCGCTTCGGCAGAACTTGCCGTTTCAGCGGCGTCTGAGGTTTCGTTGGCCTCCGGCGCTTCGGCGGTCTGAGGGCTTTCAGCAATCTCTGATGTTTCAGAAGTTACTGCGGTTTCAGAATCCTCTGAGGTTTCGGCGGTCTCCCCTTTCTCAGCGGCTTTCGCTTTATTCACCAGTTCTGTAAAGCCGGCCGGGTCCGCGACCGCGATATCCGCGAGCACCTTCCGGTTGAGGTCGATTCCCCCCTGCTTCAGCCCGTACATGAAGCGGCTGTAGGAGATGTCGTTCAAGCGGCAGGCCGCGTTAATTCTGGCGATCCAGAGCTTGCGGAAATCTCTCTTTTTTCTGCGGCGTCCGATATACGCGGCGCGCTGCGCGCGCATGACCGCCGCCTTCGCGGTACGGTACTGCTTCGACTTGGAACCGTAATATCCCTTTGCCAGCTTTAATATTTTTTTATGTCTCCTGCGGCTGTTAAGCGCCCCTTTGACTCTTGCCATGTTGATTTCCTCCTATCCTGTTTTCGCTCGCAGTCCGACCGCTTAGCGGTACGGAAGAACCTTCTTCATTACTTTCGCATTGGTTTCGTCCGTTATGATCGCCTTGCGCAGATTGCGTTTTCTCTTGGGCGACTTCTTGGTCAGGATGTGGCTCTTGTACGCCTTCATTCTTTTCAGCTTGCCGGTTCCTGTTACCTTAAAACGCTTGGCCGCGGCTCTTTTTGTTTTTAATTTAGGCATCGTATTTTCCTCCTTGAATATCAAATTTAACTCCCTTGTATTTGCTTTACGCAAACCGCGGGAACGCTACTGCCGTTTTGGCGCAACAAACATGACCATGGAGCGTCCTTCCATCTGAGGCGCTTTTTCGATTTCGCCGACCTCGGAAACACCCTCGGCAAACTGGTCCAGCACGGCCTTGCCGTTCTCCGTGTGAGACAGTTCCCGTCCGCGGAAACGCACAGACACCTTGACCTTGTTGCCTTTCTCAAGGAACCGGAGCGCGCTTTTCAGCTTGGTATTGAAATCGTGCTCTTCGGTATTCGGCGTAAGGCGTACTTCCTTGATCTCGATGATCTTCTGCTTCTTTCTGACCTCTTTCTCCCGCTTCAGCTGGTCGAAACGGAATTTGCCGTAATTCATGATGCGGCAGACCGGCGGTTTTGCCTGAGGGGCAATCTTTACCAGGTCCAGATTCTTTTCCAGGGCAATGCGCAGCGCTTCCTTCGACGGTACGATGCCGAGCTGACTGCCGTCCTCGTCGATCAGCCTTACCTCGCGGTCGCGAATTTCCTCGTTGATCATTAAATCGCTAATGTCAGACACCTCCATAGCTTCTTGTTTGTCGTGGCACAAAAAAAGCGGATGCAACTCCGCTCCCTAAATGTATGCCGCGACCGCCTGACCTGCGGCGCAGCCATCAACCCCGATATGAACCCGTGCGCCCATGCCCACAGGTGAGAAGCGGACCTTCTGCTTGTTGTGCCTGATTATCATAGCACGGACCGAAGGCCCTGTCAAGAAAAGATTTTACGGCCGCGGGTCCGCAGAACGCCGCTCTCCCTCTCGTCCTCGTTCTTTATTCAGCGCACTGAGCCAGCGTTTTTACATACGTTCCCTCCGTATCCGGCCCGCCCGGCAGCGTCTGCAGA
>CAYUPA010000173.1:0-4509 GCA_964446565.1 uncultured Lachnospiraceae bacterium | reverse complement strand
GGCGCGCCCCTGCTGCCCTGCATGAAATGCGAGGATTGTCAGCGGGGCAACTTTGCGCTGTGCCGAAACTACAGCTTCATCGGCAGCCGCGAGCAGGGCAGTTTTGCCGAGTATGTTGTTATTCCGGAGCAAAACGCCATCAAGTACGACCCGTCGATTCCGTATGAGCAGGCAGCCATGTTCGAGCCTTCCACCGTGGCGCTGCACGGCGTGCTGTGCAATCAGTATCAGGGCGGAGGTTATGTCGCCATTCTTGGCTGCGGAACGATCGGCATTTTTACGCTTCAGTGGGCGAAGATCTTCGGCGGCCGGACCCTCGTGGCTTTCGATATCGACGAGGGACGTCTTGCCCTTGCAAAGCGCATGGGCGCCGATGAAACGGTAAATACCAAAGAGCCGGACTTTTTGGAAAAAGCCCGCGCCCTCACGCAGGGACACGGGTTCGATTCTGTTTTCGAGGCGGCGGGCAATCCGGCGACCATGCAGATCGCTTTTCAGGCTGCGGCAAACAGGGCCGCGGTCTGCTTTATCGGCACGCCGCACACGGAGATGACTTTTTCTCCCGCGATGTGGGAGCTGATGAACCGGAAAGAGTTCCGGCTCACCGGCAGCTGGATGAGTTATTCCGCGCCCTTCCCCGGAAAGGAATGGACCCTGACAGCCCATTATTTTTCCACTGGACAGCTGAAATTCGATCCGGATTTTCTGTATAAAAAGTATCCCATGTCCCGCGTGGCCGAGGCTTTCGCGCAGTTCCGCCACCCTGAACAGGTTCACGGCAAGATCATGCTTATCAACGAGTAATAGGCACTGCGTGGGCGGCGGTATTAGCGGGGGACATGTGATATGGCGGTCTTAGAGAGAGGCGCCGCCTAGATTCCTTCCCGGCTGTATCGCATCCGGTATTCCGTCGGCCGAAGGCCGGTATAATGTTTAAAAGCGCGGCAGAAGTGGTAAACGCTGGAGGAGCCGCAGCGGGCGGACACCTCCGTGATGGACGCCCGCGATTCTCTAAGCAGCTGCTGCGCCCGTTTAATGCGCGCTTCGATGATGTACTGTTTGGGCGTGGTTTTGTAATGATCCAGAAAAAGCCGCCGCAGATACACCTCGCTGACCTCGATTTCAGCCGCGATCCGCTCATTGGAAAGCGTCGGATCATCAAGATTCGCAAAAATATATTGAACCGCCCGCCCAAGACCGGGCGTTTTTGCTTTTAGTTCGCCCGCGAGCCGGTCCAGAATACCGTAAAACAAATGCATTTTTTTCAGATGACTGCCGTTTTCCATTTCAAGACGGCGGATTTTTTTGCAGTCGCTGAAATATTCCTCTTTCCGGCTCAGCGGAACCACCAGAAATTCATCCGTGAAGGGTTCCGAACAGGTAAAATTTACGACCGGAAATTCGCCGCCCTCATTGTTGTATAATTCATACGTTTCGCCCATTGGCAAAAAGACGGCGCAGTCGGGCGTTGACTTAAACGCTTTTTGACGGTGCGTGTACGTGATCGCTCCGCTGATACAGAACGAAAGGCCGTGCGTCGGGCGCTTCCGGATTTCGACTTGCCGTCCTTTCTCGGCGAAAACGGTAAAGGCGTCTATCGAGGTGATCGTCAGGTTTTCTAAATTTTGCATCGTAAGCTCTCCGCAGGTTTATGTCAAATCACAAAGCAGCGCTGCAGTCGGTCGGAATACATCGCCGGCTGTCATGTAGTACAGTGACAGATGTCAGTCGGTCGGAATACATCATCACCGGCTGTCATTTAGAATACAGTGACAGCCGTCAATCGGAATACAGTACCCGTTATCAATATATCCTGTTTCGTATATTATTTCAAGATCGTATTCGAAATGAGTATCAAAAATGTTAAAAATCAATATTTATGCTATTGAGACGGCATTCGATTTACGATACAATGCAGCCAAAACGGTGTTCTGCGTATTCACGAATCAAACGCCGGGAAATGGCCGTTTTTCCGGTGAAAATTTTACATGGGAAGGTACAGGACAATGAATTTTTCGGGTAAAACAGCAATATCCACAGGAGCCGCCTCCGGCATGGGACTGCTTTTCGCGCAGAACTGGGCCAGGCTTGGGGGGAACGCTGTTCTGTGCGACGTAAATGAGGAAATGCTGTCGAAAGCAGTGAACGGGATCAACGCGGAAAAGCAGGGCCGCGCGATTGGCGTTCTGTGCGATGTGCGGGATTACATACAGGTGGAAAACGCCTGCAAAACGGCGCATGAAACCTTCGGTTCGATCGATATGGTCTGCAATTTCGCCGGGGGAACCGCCGTGCGGATGCAGAAAGTGGACCGGGAAAAGTATCCTGAGTTTCCGGACGTTCCGATCGAAGTATATGACTGGGGCCTCGATGTGAACATGAAGGGACAGTTCTATTTTTGTCATGTCGCCTGCCGGTATATGCGGGAGCAGAAATCGGGCCTGATCATCAATATCGGCTCGATCAGCGGAATGGAAGGCGATGGCTATGGCGTGGAGTATCCGACCGCCAAGTCCGGCGTGATGTTTGGACTGACCAAAGGGATTGCGCAGTACGGCGCCAGGTACGGGATCCGCTGCGTCTGCATTTCTCCGGGACCTGTGCTTACACGGCCCGCTATGGCGGGGATGCGAACGCTTCTTGGACGGGCGGCCGAACCGCAGGAAATTATCGATCTGGTCTTATATGTCGCCTCCGATAAGGGGCAGTTCATCAATGGGGAAAATATTTTGATTGACGGCGGACGAAACGCGATGGGCAGGTGGGGTTAAATGAGAAGGTCATTTTCAGGAAACGAGCGGGCGCTTCTGACCGTGATGGTGCAGGCGCAGACGCCGGAAAGGGTGCGGCAGCTCGTGGACCTTTCGATTCCGGAAGGCGCTGATGCCTTTGGAATGCAGTTCGAACTGTTTAAACCGGAGTACAGGCGGGAGGATATTTTCCGCGGCCTGTTCCGTTATACGGGGACAGGCCGGTCTATGTGACGAACTACCGGATTCGGGAAAATGAAGGAAAAAGCGACGAGACGCTCGCGGAAGAACTTGTGAACCTTGCCTCATACGGCGCGGACCTTTGCGATGTGATGGGGGATTATTTTGACAGACAGCCCGGCGAGCTTACGATGGACCCTGTGGCTGTTGACAGGCAGATGAAGCTGATCGAGACGATTCACGGCAAAGGCGCGAAGGTTCTGATGTCTTCGCATGTTCTTAAGTTTATTCCGGCGGAAAGGGTGCTTACGATCGCGCTGGAGCAGCAGAGGCGCGGAGCCGATATCTGCAAGATCGTAACCGGCGCCGAAACGATGGACGAGCAGATCGAAAATCTCAGGATCATCCGGCTGCTGAAAAAGGAACTCAAAATTCCGTTTCTTTTTCTCTGCGGCGGCGAATGCGCCATTTTGCGCCGTATCGGCGGCGAGATCGGCTGCTGCATGTATCTTTGCGTACACGAGCATGACGAATATGCGACCCCGGTACAGCCGCTCCTTCGCGATGTGGTAGCGGTTCGCGAACTGTTGGAAAGAGGAAGAAAATGAATTTCCAGAATAAAACAGCTCTTGTAACGGGAGCGGCCGTGGGCATCGGCCGGGCCGTCGCGCTGAAGCTGGCGGCGAACGGCGCGAATGTGGCGCTGGTGGATATCAATGAGGACGCGCTTGAAAGCGTAGGGCGGGAGGCAATCGAATATGGCGCGCAGGCTCTCAGGCTGCGGTGCGACGTCAGTGAGGAAGCAGAGGTTCTTCAGGTTGCCGCCGAGGCGGAGAAAACTTTTGGTCCTGTCGATATTTTAATTAACAACGCCGCGCTCTGGCGTATGTCAAAGCCGTTTACGGATATTACCGCGGCGGAATGGAAGCGGTTTCTCGACGTCAATGTCATGGGCACCGTGTATTTTACGAAGGCCGTTCTGCCCTCGATGCTGAAAAAACGCTACGGCAAAATCGTCAATGTGGCCTCGGTCGCGGGCGTTTACGGAAATGCCAACATGGTTCATTATTCGGCGACGAAGGGCGCGGTCATCGCCATGACGCGGGCTCTCGCGAAGGAGGTCGCCGCGCAGGGAATCTGTGTGAACGCCGTTTCGCCGGGAAGCGTCAGTCCCGCCGAGAATCCGGACATGGATTATTATCAGGAGAGCGATCTTTCCTTTATGGGAAGAACGGGAACCGATAATGAGAACGCGGAGTTGATCTGTTTTCTTGCGAGCGACGCCGCAGGCTATATCTCCGGGCAGAACATTCAGATCGACGGCTGCCGGAAAAAGCAGTGACGGAGTGATTCATCAAGAGCGTCATGATTGGGTCTGTGAAGGGATAAAGAAACAGGCTCCCCGTATGGCAGGTTGTGAAATTCTTTGAACCTGTCATACGGGGAGCATTTTTGTGCCGAAAAGAAAGGATTGCTGTGGGGAATTGCTGCTCAGCAGCGCGCATTAACAGCCTCAGCTAATGAGGCATACTGGCCCGAATGGAGGCTACTTCAGAAACGGGAAGACTGGTCGCAGTAG
>CAYUPA010000172.1:2938-4557 GCA_964446565.1 uncultured Lachnospiraceae bacterium | reverse complement strand
AGTCCAAAGGTACAGAATCTTGTGATGCTAGGGGCCTATGTTGGCTATACCGGCCTTCTGGTTCCCGAGGATGTCAAGCATACTGCGGAGAAGAAGCTGGGCGGAAAGCGGCCGGAACTTATCCCGCTCAATAACGCCGCATTTGATGGCGGGTGGCGACTCGGTCGAGCTGCCGCGCGGCGGTGAGAGGAGGAGAGCATGAAGTTTCAGCTTTCTCAGAACAACTGGCAGGGTTTTGAACCTGTAGAAATTGAGCTCCCCGATGACTGGGACGTCGAATACTACGGCGTCCCGGGCGACTTGCTTCCCGCGCTGACAAGGGAACAACTGCGGGAAAAGATCAATAGCCCTTATGGGACGGAAACGATCTACGAGCAGGCGAAGAATGCGAAAGAGGTCTGTATCGTATTTGACGATATTTCCAGAGGAACGCCGGTTAAGCCGATCGCGGAGATCGTCGTGGAGGAACTGAAGCGCGCAGGGATCAGGGACGAAAATATCCGCTTTATTTGCGCGCTGGGGACCCATGGTGCCCACAACCGGATTGATTTCGTTAACAAGCTTGGCGAGGATATCTGTAATCATTATCCGGTCTATAACCATAACTGCTACGAGAATAACGTTTGTATAGGCAAGACCTCAAGCGGTTATGATGTTTGTTGCAACGCGGAGATGATGGCCTGCGATCTTCGGATCGGCATTGGCGCCGTCACCCCCCATCCGTTCAACGGTTTTGGCGGTGGCGCGAAGATCATCTTCCCGGGCATGGCCTCCATCGAAACGATTGCCGCGAATCACAAGGTGGCCGTGGACGATGTCCGCGTCAGACATATTAACGCGGTAGCCAACATGGGCGATATTAGCGTGGACGGCATGAGGAAAGAAATTGAGGAAATGGCCGATATGGTTGGTCAGTTCTTTAAGATCGACTGTATTATCAACACAAAGCTGGAAATCGTCGACCTGTACGCGGGCGACGTGGTCAAGGAATATTACGCGTCGATTCCGGCAGCCCAAAAGCTCTATGCTATGCCCAGGTTTGAGGACAAGGATGTCATCATTACCAACGCCAACGCCAAGGCGAACGAGGCGCAGATCGCCATCGGACTCGCATCTCTCGTTGTCAACAAAAACGGCGGCGACGTCGTCGTTGTCAACCGCACCCATATGGGACAGTGCACGCACTATCTTTTCGGAGAGTTCGGCAAGGTTGCCGGAGGCAGGATGCACGGGCGTCTGCCTAGAATACGCCCCTGGGTCAGGAATTACATATTCTGGATGGAGCCGGACTTTGGCAGTAGGCACTGGTACGGCGATATTGACAAACAAATCTATGTGGATACCTGGCAGGAGGTCACCGATATCCTGAAGAAGACTCACGGAGCCGGTACCAAGGTGGGGATCATTGCCGACGGCACAATCTCCTGTTTCGAACAGAAAACTTAGTGAATGGGGCGCAACATGAACGGTAAAGGGAAGAATTCTCAGGCTTTGAGCGCATGATGGATTATCTCGTCATCAGATACATATATCTAAAGTAATCTGTATTGGAAGCACGGACGCGTCTCGAACATGAGCAGGAACAGGGGATATATGCTCTCACGAGCGCTTTCCCAAGA
>CAYUPA010000172.1:0-2928 GCA_964446565.1 uncultured Lachnospiraceae bacterium | reverse complement strand
CTATAATTTTGAGGGGGATTTGTTGTACAGGGATGTCGTCAGCTCATGAATGGCACA
Source organism: uncultured Lachnospiraceae bacterium (assembly GCA_964446565.1). Taxonomy (GTDB): domain Bacteria; phylum Bacillota; class Clostridia; order Lachnospirales; family Bianqueaceae; genus CAYUPA01. Next base: position 2,871 of record CAYUPA010000172.1, on the reverse strand, counting down.
TATCTCCACTCTATTTTAACACGGGTCGCCGCTTTTGGACCTGCCGTTTTTTCAGCCGACGTTCGTTGTTTTTGCGAACGAGTTAACTGTAAACATTTATGGAGGGACAGAAAAATGAAAAAAACGGACTGGGCTTCGATCATGGGACCAATCTCGCTCGGAGCAGTTATGTTCAGCACGTATGTAGGTCCCGGCTTTGCATCGGGAACTCAGACGGTCAGTTACTTTTTAACGAAGGGCTGGGTCGGTGTTTTTATCGGCCTGTTTGCTGTCGGAGCGCTGGCGCTGGTTCTGAACCTACTGCTGTTCGAGGCGTTCCGTGTTTATCAGCCGCGCCATTTTCGAGAGTGCTATGACCGTGTTTACCGCAACAAAATATTGAACTTCGTCATCTGCAATTTGAAAGATATTATTACGATTCTCACGGTCATCGTCTCTGTTGCGGCGCAGATCAGCGGAGCCGCTACGATCTTCGAGAATCTGTTCGGGCTCCCGAACCAGACGGGGCGTGTCGTCTTCGCAATCATCATCCTGCTGCTTTGCATCTTCGGCGCGAAAGTCCTGAACGCAACCGGCAGCATCATGACGATCGCTATCCTCGCAGTTACCGTCTATATCGGCGCTGTCGCCATTCCGAAGCTGTGGCCCGCTACGATGGCGTTCGTCAATTCTCGCGTCGGCATGCAGGAGTACGGTTACAGTACCTTTGGCGGTTGGTATGCGATGATCGGTTTTGCAAACATGTTTATTTCCGGTCAAACTGCTTGCGCGACGACCAGCCGAGGCATTCTTGTTGACAGAAAGACCGTTATCATTGGCTCTCTTACCAACGTTTTCCTCTGCACGTTTTCGACTATGGTCTACACAGTCATCTTTGCCGGCGTAATGCCGGAAGTGACCAAAGAAGCGATTCCTACACTGTTTGTCCTTCAGAAAGCCGTTGGCGCTTCCAGAAACACGCAGCTGATTTATGCTGTTTTAGCTATTGCGGCCATGATCTCCACAGGAGTTTCTCTGATTTTTTCCATGGCCGCCCGCTATGAAGGGGTGCTGGGCAGGCTCTGGAAGAACAGTTCTCCCCGCAGTCGCAAGGTTACGGTTGCTGTGTTGTTCCTAGTTGTCTGTCTTTACGGAAGCAGTTTCGGGATTCTCTCTCTGGTTCGCTATGGTTTCGGTTCTCTGACGAAGTTCGGTTTCCCAATCACATCCGTTCCTCTGCTGTTCTTTATTCCCTATCAGATTTGGCGCGACAGGAAAGACGGCAAGATCAACGCCGACGGTTTCTTCATTGACGCGGATCTCAGCGCCGTCTATAAGGTTCGGAAAGAGAAAAAAACAGCTTAATACGTACATCCGTACATCGACGCACCCCGATCGACTTCTGTGGATATCTGTCCGGTTCCCGCAAGGTGTTTTTTCATCACGCCGATAGCCGAGCAGATTCTCTTTAAAGAGTACAGATATAACGGCACTTCCATTCAAAGTGGAAGATACGGGTTGAATAATCACTCTTCGGGTGGAAAGGAAACAGACGTGGAAAACATTATGCTTAATGGGATCAAGGTTCTGGATTTTACCAGCAACCTTGCGGGGCCGACGGCTGGAGCGCTGCTGGCGGACGTCGGCGCACGCGTAATTCATATAGAGCGCCCTGTCATTGGTGACGACAACCGAAACTGGGCGGATCAGGTCGACGGCACTTGTACGTCTCACATCATTTGCAACAGGAGCAAGGAATCTGTGACGTTAGATCTGAAAGATCCACAGGGGCAAAAGATCGCGCTTGAACTGGCGAAGACGGCCGATATTCTTATCGAGAGCGCAAAGCCAGGCTCCATGGACAGGATGGGGCTTGGTTTCGAGGACATCAGAAAGGTCAATCCGGCGGTCATTTACTGTTCAATCTCAGCTTTTGGCCATTCGGGGCCGTATTCGGCGCGACCGGGGTATGACGTTATCTCGCAGGCGTATTCGGGTTTCGCTTACTATACGACGCCAGTGGAAAACGGCCAGCCGACCCTGATCACACCGACGATCGCCGACTTTATCGCGGGCATGAACGCATACGGCAATATCGTCGCGGCGCTTTACAACAGAGAACGCACAGGGAACGGGCAGCATGTGGACATCGCCCTGACGAGAAGCCTTATTTTCATGTGGGGCTGTTTCTCCCATCCTTATACCGGCAGACCGAACCGACTGCGTAGCGGCAATATCAATGCGAGTCTTTGTCCGTACGGGATTTTCAGATATGACGATGATCATTATGTCGCCATCGGCGCCGCTAACAACAGCCTTTACAGAAAGCTCTGTGTGGCGATGGATCGTCAGGATATGGCGGAAAATCCAGAGTATGCGACCGTTAAGCTCCGTGCAAAACATGCGAAGAAAATATACAGTGAGATTGAGGCATGGTTGCAAAGTTTTCCAAGCATTCAAGATGCCTTCAAGGTACTGGACGCGCATGGGATCGCGAACTGTAAGGTCAACAGTCTGGAAGACCTAGAAAACGACCCGCATGCGCGGCAGTGCGGCTGGATTCGCAAGATTCCTACGCCGGACAGCGTTAAATCCAGACCGGAGCAGCTTGCTGCCGTGGGGATCGCGGATTTCTCTGGCTATGAACTCGAGGTGAGGAAAGCGCCCGATCTTGGGCAGCATAACCACGAGGTACTGCGGGAAATAGGAATGAGCGACGGGGAAATTGACGCTCTTCAAAACAGGTGGAAGGGGCTCTGATTTGGGCGGAACAATTCGGGCATTTTCACCACGGCGAAAGCCCCCACACCTTTACGGCGCAAGGGGGCTTCATCTTTTTTTGCGGCGGGAACGCCGGAAGTTTTTCAGCGCACGCGCGCGGTGATCGTATCC
>CAYUPA010000171.1:1353-4625 GCA_964446565.1 uncultured Lachnospiraceae bacterium | reverse complement strand
GGGAACCGCGGTCTTGCCGTGCATCTCGGCGACAGCCGTATCTATGTGATCCGCGGCGGGCGGATGCTGCAGATCACGGAGGATCATCTGCAGTCGACCGACCTGTACAGACTGGGCGTCATTACGCAGAAGCAGGCCGAGGTGCATAAACGCGATTCGCGCCTTACGGGATACCTCGGCATGGATGATATTTATGACGCGGAAGACAGCGTATTTTCCAAGTATTTTGTGTTTTACCCGGACGATATTTTCATTATATGCAGCGACGGCATCACGGATTATGTCACCAACGAAATTCTGGAACGCACGGTCCGGTCGCTTCAGGAAGTTTCGCCGGAGGAGGTCGCGCAGACGCTGATCGATCTCGCGCGGAAAGAGAGCAGCGACGATATGTCGATCGTGGTTTTGAAGGTCGACGACGCGCCCGGCGGTTCGGCGCCGGTTCGCGGCACGCAGGCTCTCCCGAAGAAAGAGAATTTTGAGAAGCAGGAGGAGCCGGAAGAGGAGAAACCGGCGGAGACCGATACGACGAAGCTCTCCAAAATCACAAAGGAGGAATCCCGTGACAGGGCGTCAGGACCCGAGAAAAGCCAGACCCGCAGACAGCCGGAGCGAAAGGAGACGACCAGACGCCGCGCATCCGGTGAGGACGAGGATTTTGACGAGGACGATGAGTACGACGAGTATGACGATGAAGACAGCATCGTCGATAAGATCCTCGGGAATCCCAAGCGTCTCGCGATCGTTCTGGGCGCCGTGCTGGTGGCCGTCGTCGCGGTGGTCCTCGTTTTCGGAAGGATTTCCCGGGGGCGAGGAGGCAGCGAAAGCAGTTCCATGCTTACGGCGGATTCTGATTCCGGCGGCAGTGCGGTAGACAGCGGCGCGCTTTCCGGCGAGTCCGGGCAGGTATCGGACAGCTCAGCCGCACAGGTCGGCGATTCGAGCAGTTCCAATATTGTAACGCCCAACTCCAGCACGCCGGGCGGCGAATCCTCTTTCTCCACGAGTGAGCCGGGCGACAGTTCGAGTTCCGGTTTGCCGGGCGGCGAATCCTCCGCTTCCACGAGTGAACCGGGCGACAGTTCGGGTTCCAGCACGCCGGAGGGCGACAGCTCCTCATCGGATACCGAGACGACGGTCTATACGGTAAAGGCCGGCGATACGCTGTACAATATCATTATTACGAGGTACGGAAAGTTCACGGAGACGATTTTGAACGCACTCGTGGCGTACAATCAGATGGACGTCTCAAGACTGGATGTCGGCCAGCAGGTTAAACTTCCGCCGCTGTCGGTGCTGGGAGTGGAATAAATTAACACAGGGTTCACAATTTGGATATATTTCCGGCGTATAGTACATTTTGATGGCGTCGGGAGGAACGGCTCCTCCGGAGCCATTTTCTTAAACCATTTGTGCAGGACCGGTTCGCCTGTATGGCATGGCCCCGGGCGCGTGCTGCGCGGCGGACAGGGCCTTTGCCGGATGCAATAGAGGATGCAATAGAAACGGAAGGGAATAAAAATGAGCGGCAGCAGGAAGAGCAGCTTTTGGAAAAAACTTTGGATCGGGGTCGCTTGCGTCTTTTGCGCGGCGCTCGCCGGGACCGCAATAGGGTTCGTCATCGTCGGGTATTCGCCGTTTACGAAGGAAGCCCGCTCTAAATCCTCGTACAGCGTGGCGGATAACGGCTACAGCGGCAACTCGAAACAGGCGCCTCTGCAGCCGATTCAGACGGACGACTGCGCGGTTTACGCGGACGAGGTCGCCCGGTCTTCGGTCGTGACAATCGTAACCAGGGTCGCAAGGCAGTCCGTGTGGGGTCTCGCCCCCTCCATGGATTCCGCGATCGGCTCCGGCGTCGTCGGCCGGATCGACGACGACAAAATCTATATCATAACCAACGCGCATGTCATCGAAGACGCGGAGGAAATCAGCCTGTATTTCAGCGAGGACGAGCAGACGCCGGCGGAGCTTCAGGGCCGGGATTCGCAGTCAGATATCGCGGTAGTCAGCGTAAAACGCGCGGACGTGCCAAAAAATTATGAATTAAAGGAAATCTCGTGGGCCGACAGCGATACGGTCCGCGTCGGCGACCTCAGCATCGCGATTGGAAGCCCGTACGGAACGGAATTTGGCAATACCGTAACCTTTGGCGTTATCGGCGGGACGGAGCGGGAGATTACCTACGACGGCATCACGCTTACCGTGCTGCAGACGGACGCGGCCATCAATCCCGGCAATTCCGGCGGCGCCCTCGTCAATGAAGAAGGAAAGCTGATCGGCATCAATACCGCGAAGATTCAGATGGATTCCGTAGAAGGTATGGGATTCGCGATTCCCGGCAACATCGTAAAGCCGATCGTCGAAGAGCTGATCGCAAAAGGAAGCATCGAACACGCCTCGCTCGGCATCGCCCGCTATGATTTTATCGCGGCGGGGATCGCGAAGGCCTACGGGGTGCCGGCCGGCATCGTGGTCTATGAGCTTGCAAACGGCTCCGCCGGTGAGAAAGCCGGCCTCGCGGTCGGGGATATCATCACGGAGATTGACGGACAGCCGCTCACGGAGCTTAAGGACGTCGACAGAATTCTGGACGGGCACACGATTGGCGATACGGTTTCGCTTACGGTCATACGCGCGCGAAGGACGCAGGAGCCGCTGACGCTCTCCCTGACGCTCACAGGAACCGATGGGGACGAAGGGGAGGACGGGCAGTTCTTCTGGGGCGGAGCGCAGGATCAGGACGCCCGGTAGCAAAGGAAGGATGAAAATGTTTTCGGTCTTGATACTGGAACCGGATCCTATGGTCAGCCGAATCATGGAGGAATACGTCGCGCGCATTCCGGATTTCGCGGTGGAGGGCGCCGCCTGCAGCCTGCGCGAGGCAGACGCGCTTCTGAAAAAGCGGGCGCTGCTTCTTGCGGAACTGCGGTTTCCGGACGGCGGTCTCGTGCCGTGGCTTACGGCGCGCTATGAGAAGGGCCTGACGGCGGACCTGATCCCGGTTACGGCGGCAAGGCAGTATGAACTCTATATGCAGTGCGTAAAGCTCGGGGCCGTCGATTATCTGCTGAAGCCTTTTTCCGAGGACCGGCTGCGCGGCGCACTGCTTCGCTACCGGGAATGGCGGATGAGAATCGTTCCGGATAAACCGCTGGATCAGAAGAGCTTAGACCGTTTTTACATGCCCCGGGAAAAACCGTCCGATACGGACCGCGCGCAGAAGCGCGTACGCGGGAATCTGCGCACGCGGGAACGTATCGAGGCGTATA
>CAYUPA010000171.1:0-1343 GCA_964446565.1 uncultured Lachnospiraceae bacterium | reverse complement strand
CGAAATCTTTTCAATCGAGGACATATCCGCGGCGGTCGGCCTGTCTCACGGGACCGTCAGACGCTATCTGGATCAGATGAGCCAGGAGGGAAAGCTCGCCGTGGAATCCTCCTACGGCAGGGTCGGCCGCCCGATCAATCTGTACCATGAACAGCGCGGATAAAGGGCTGCCGCCTGCTCAATTCGTACCATGAACCGCGCGGATGAAGGGGCTGCCGCTTGATCAGTCCGTACCATGAACAGCGCGGATAAAAGGAAAATGGAATGAAAAGCATAATTCTTGCCACAAAGAACGAGGGAAAGCTCCGTGAGGCCCGGACGATTTTTCCGGAACGACGGATTCTTTCCATGGCGGAGGCCGGCGCGGACCCGGACATTGTAGAGGATGGAACCAGTTTTGAGGAAAACGCGCGGATTAAGGCGAAGGCGGTTTATGAGGCGCTGAAGGATCGCCGCGGGGACGTCCTCGTGCTGGCGGATGATTCCGGCATCGAAATCGATTATCTTGGGAAGGCTCCGGGGGTCCATTCCGCCCGGTATCTGGGCGAGGATACGCCGTATTCCCATAAAAATCAGGTGATTCTGGAAAGACTTGCCAATGCGGTGGGCGAACAGCGTTCCGCCCGGTATATCTGCGCCATCGCGGCTATTCTGGACGACGGGATAGAGCATACGGTCCTTGGCGCCGTAGAAGGCCGGATTGCGTACAGGCCTGCGGGAAGCGGCGGTTTCGGCTATGATCCGATCTTTTACGTTCCAGCGTACGGAAAGACGATGGCGGAGCTTACGCCGGAGGAGAAAAACGCGATTTCGCACCGCGGCAAGGCGCTCAGGGAGATGAGACGATGGCTCGAGGATGGAAAGTACTGGTAATCAGCGATACGCACGGCCGAACGTCCCATGCGGAGCAGCTAATCCGCGGCCTGCAAGGCGAAATCGACGCCGTCTGGCACCTTGGCGATGTGGAAAAGGACCTTACGCGTCTGCAGTCCCTTTTTCCGGACCTGCCGATGACGGGCGTCGCCGGCAATTGCGACTATGACCCGGCAAATAACAGCCGGGAACTTGAGATTCTGGGGCAGCGCATCTATCTTTGCCACGGACATCAGCACGGGGTCCGCTTTTCGTACTCGACCCTGATCGACTACGGACGCCAGTGCGGCTACTCGGTCATTGTATGCGGCCATACGCACGTTCCGCATGTGGAGGATCTGCCCTCCCTGCTGATCGTGAATCCGGGCAGCATCGGCGAGCCCCGCCAGGCAGCCGGCCCTTCCTACGCGCTCCTGTCTCTAACAGAAAACGACAGGCCCCGGTTTTATATCGGATACTGCCGGGAGCCT
>CAYUPA010000170.1:0-4657 GCA_964446565.1 uncultured Lachnospiraceae bacterium | reverse complement strand
ATGCTCATAGTACCGAAGCGGAAATACATTGAAGCAGAGATCCATCAATCTGTATTCATACAGTTCATCATTCGTTTCTGCTTTTAATTTGCCACCGAAGAGAAGCGGAGGAATTGAGTCAAAAACATGATCATGCAGAACGATATTATTCTCAGAAACAACCGGGGCGGGACGCCCTTCGGTGGTTATCAACCTAACAACGCCCTTATATTCATCTCCAAGAGAAGCATACATACTTACGCCATCTGCCCAGTCCCAGTCAACGCCCTGTTCACCGTATGTCATGGACATACATAATTCGTCATTCTGCATGGAATCAAGAAAATGGAACGCTTCATCGGGATTTTCACAATCGCTGGTTATATGGTTGCGGTAATTTCCATCCAAATACCCGAACGGTGCGTACTCCACCCCTTCGGGACCTTCCAGGGAGGGAATGCCCACGTATTCTTTTATTCTTTTTATCCCGGAAGCGAAAAGAAGGTCAGGATGGCCGACCGAGACTCCAACGATGCTGTCCTGATCATCGGGAGCGGACATAATAGCGATGAGGTCATTCACAGTCTGCGAGAAACTTAAATCAGAAAGCAGTCCCTCCTCAACCAGCTTGCGGATGAAGCGCAGCCCTTCGTGAAACTCATCCGTAACGAACGGCGCGTATAACTGCCCGTTTTCACAGTTGAGCTGATATCCTTGAGTGGAATCAAATGCGTAGTAGAGGAAGGAGTTAAGCAGAAAAGTAGCCGCTTGTCCTGCCCACTCAGTATGACCTATCATGGGGATTTCGTCATTCGGGTCGCCGTTGCCGTTGGCATCCTGTTCCTTAAAGGCCTTCAGAACGGTGTACAGTTCGTCCGTTGTCTCGGGAACTTCCAGCCCGAGAGTATCCAGCCATGTTTTGTTGACGGTCATGCACAGGCAACTGGCATTTACGGGATCATTGGCATAGGTTGGGAAGACATACATATTGCCGTCAAAAGAGGTAGCGTTTTTCAGAAGCATTTCTTTTAATCCCGGCGTACCCCATTTATCAAACAGACTGTTACAGTTTTCCGCGTCGTTTTCCATAGAGTCCTTGAGGGGTATACAAGATCCTCCGGAGCCGTAATTCTGTCGTTCCAGAGCGGAAAAGGCCATGGATACGATATCCGGAAGTTCCTCCCCGGCGGCTATCGCCGCGGAAAACTTTTGTTTTGCCTCCGTGCCGTCAGAAGGATAAAGAACGAAGTCGAGGTTCACTCCAAGTTTTTCCTTAACGAGATTGACCGAGTAGTTGTCCTCATAATCTGTCGTCAAAGGATTTTGCACCAAACCTACGGTGAGGGTTATCTCCTCCCCTGCGGGAGTTTCTTCGGACGATTCGCTCTCAGAAGAATTGTTATCGGATGACGAATTCTCCGAAGAGGTTGATTCAGTATTCTCTGAAGAGGTCGATTCGCTGTTCTCCGAAGAGGTTGATTCGCCGTTCTCCGGCCCGCTGGAATCCCCACCGCCGCCGCATGCGACAAGTACAGAAACCAGCAGGATTCCTGCCAGAATCAGCGTAGTGACTTTTTTGATTTTCATGGTTTTCCTCCTTTTCTGCCCGGCATTAAAACTATGCCAGACAATATTCATAAATTTCATTTATTATAGTCTTATATTTTTCAAAATGCAACACCTTTCTCGAATATTCGACAGTTAAATAAAGTTAAAATCCCCGTCTTTGAGAGTTAGCACCATATTATTTAAAAGCCTCATATCCCCTGGAATTTTTCACAAACCAGCGTCTGTGCTGCCTTTTCCAAAAAATTTATTTAAACCCAAATCCTTGAAAGATAGACAGAAATCTCTTCATGTGATACAATATCGAATTAGATAGCAGAAAAGAGGTTCTTATGAGTCAGAGACTTGAAGAGATCAGAAAGAAAAAAGGATTTATCTGTGATATGGACGGCGTGATCTATCACGGCAACCGCGTGCTGCCCGGCGCCGCGAAGTTCATCGAATGGCTGCAAAACGAGAAGAAAGAATACCTGTTTCTAACGAATAACAGCGGGTACACGCCCAGAGAACTGCATCAAAAACTGCAGCGAATGGGACTGGACGTGCCGGAGCAGCATTTTTACACCAGCGCGCTCGCGACGGCGGAATTTCTGAAGGAGCAGGCTCCGGGCTGTTCGGCGTATGTTATTGGGGAGGCGGGTTTGCTGAACGCTCTTTATGACGCGGGAATCACGATGAACGACGTCAATCCGGATTATGTGGTTTTCGGGGAGGGGCGTCTGTATTCGATCGATACGCTGACGAAGGCGACAAACCTTGTTTTGGCGGGGGCGAAGCTGATCGGTGCGAACGCGGATGTGTCCGGTCCGATAGAAGAAGGCATCGCGCCGGCCTGCGGCGCTCTGATCGCGCCGGTAGAGCTTGCGACGGGGAAGAAGGCGTATTTCTGCGGGAAACCGAACCCGCTGATGATGCGAACCGGTCTGCGCCTTCTGGGATGCCATTCCGGGGAAGCCGTTATGGTGGGCGATCGAATGGATACCGATATCATTTCCGGAATGGAGAGCGGCATGTCGACGGCGCTGGTTCTTTCCGGCGTTTCTACGAGGGAAAGCGTGAGCGCCTACTCGTATCAGCCGACAGTGATTGTGAATGGTGTGGGGGACCTTGCCTGATTTCGGAGGACGGACGGCCTGTCCGCTTTCCTGACCCGGAGCAACGGGAACCGTAATTTTGCCGTTTTGCGCAGGATTCCATTATCAAAGAGTGAAAGGAGGCGGGATGGAATGATTTTGATCGCGGCTGTTGACGATCGATATGGGATGCTGTTTCACGAGCGGCGGCAAAGTCAGGACCGAAAAGTCAGAGAGCGCATCCTCGCGCTGTCAAGGGGCAGCCGTCTCTGGATCAGCCAATATACGGCAAAACAGTTCACGCCCGAGGAGAAAGACAGCGCGGAGCTTTGCGCGGACGACGCGTTTTTAAGCAAGGCGGCGCCGGGCGAGTTCTGTTTTGTGGAGAATGTGCACGCCGCGCCGTACGCAGAACGGATCGAGCGCGTTATTTTGTTTAAGTGGAACCGGAGTTATCCGGGCGATTTCTTTTTTGACATCGATCTGGCCGACGGAAGCTGGAAGCTGTCCTCTGCGGAAGAGTTCTCTGGGTTTTCCCATGAAAAAATAACAATGGAGGTTTACGTTCGATGAAAAGAGGAAAAGCAGCAAAACGAAGACATAATCCCCTGCTGTGGATTGTGTCCGCTGTGACCCTGATCGCGGTCTTCGCAATGTTCGTCCCTTCTAAGGATTCCGATCAAAATGATTCGAACTCGTCTTCAAGAATTGACGCGGCGGAATCCTCCGGTGAGGCGGCTGCCTCGTCGGAACCGGATGAAAGGGAGCCTTCAGGCTCTGAGGACGCGAGGGAACAGGAAGAAAGCGAAGCGGCGCCGCCGGAAAGCGCGGCTTCAAACGCGGCACAGAGCGGAAACTCGAAACCGGGGAACAGTTCGGCGGGACGGGCGGAAGGCGAAACCTCCGAACCGGCGAAGCACGAACCCCCGGGGTCTGCGCAAAATTCGCGGGAGCCGTCCGGAACGCAGGTTTCGGCCCCTGATCTCTCCGCGATCCCCGCTTTTTCAGGAACGTCGTATGCGGTCGTCAACGGGAATATTCCGGAATTTTCGGAGGAGGACCTAACGACCGTTTCCTATGAAACGTACAGCGCACAGGATTCGCTGGGCCGCTGTGGCCCGGCCGTAGCGAGCATTGGAACGGACCTGATGCCGACGGAAGAGAGAGGTTCGATCGGACAGGTGAAGCCGTCCGGCTGGCACACTGTGAAATACGATTTTGTAGACGGCAAATATCTGTATAACCGCTGCCATCTGATCGGATATCAGCTGACCGCGGAAAACGCGAATACACGAAATCTGATCACGGGAACACGGTATCTCAACACGGAAGGAATGCTTCCCTTTGAGAATATGGTGGCGGACTACATAAAAGAAACTGGAAACCATGTGCTGTACAGGGTCACGCCGGTCTTTGAAGGGGAGAATCTGGTAGCGAGCGGAGTTCAGATGGAGGCGGAATCCGTCGAGGACCGCGGCGAAGGCATCCTGTTCAACGTATATTGCTATAACGTGCAGCCGGGCGTTCAAATCGATTATGCATCCGGCGACAGCCAGCCGGATGGCGCGTCCGGGACGCAGACCGCAGCCGCAGGAGAGCCGGAACAGACGCAGGGACAGCAGAACGCCGGCGGAACCGCTGGGAATCCGGAGCAGACGCAGGACCAGCAAACAACGGGCGCTGCATCGGGCTACAGCGAGCAGGCGCAGGGACAGCAGAACGCCGACGGAACCGCCGGGAACCCGGAACAGGAACAGGCGCAGGACCAGCAGACAACAGGCGCAGCCTCGGGCTACAGCGAACAGGCGCCGGAACAGACCTGGGAAGAAAGCACCGCGCCACCGAAAGCAGCACAACGTACATTTTGAACACAAATACGCATGTATTTCATTATCCGGGCTGTTATCATGTGGATCAAATGAATGAAAACAATAAAGAGGAATTTACGGGAACACGCGAGGCAGTCATCCAGGCAGGATACAATCCCTGCAAAGACTGCAACCCGTAAAATAAGCACACGGTTTGGAGGTGAGGCTGTT
>CAYUPA010000169.1:2261-4740 GCA_964446565.1 uncultured Lachnospiraceae bacterium | reverse complement strand
GTAGAGGGTATCCATTCCCTTAATCGCACAACAAATAAGCCATCTTTCGGTGGCGGCTTTTAAAAATTGAATATTGAGAATGTTAAGGTTATGCAGTTGCTGACTTGACCTTATACCCTTGGTTTCTCGCTATGAGGATTGCCTGCTCGATCGTGATCTCGCGGTCAGCAGGAGGCAGGTCGGATTTCCGGTAAAGCTCCGCGTTGTAGTTTACACCGTCCTTGAGCATGTGATATACTGCGGTAAGAAGCATTCTTGCTATGGCAATGATTGCTTTCTTGTGGCCGCGACGCTTTTTGAGACGGAGATAGCGGTTACGAATCTCAGGATGCTTTTTGCTGGTAACGACGGCATTGGCGCATTGCACCAGCAGAGGTTTGATGTAGCATCCGGCCTTGGAGACCCGGACAGATTTTTTCTTCCCTGCGCTTTCATTGTTGGTCGGCGTAAGCCCGGCCCATGAGCATAAGTGTTTCGCCGAAGGGAAAGCCTCCATATTGGTACCGATCTCGGAAATGATTCCGATAGCAGTGAAAATACTGCGAATACCAGGAGCGGTTTGGAGAATGGCAAGTTCCTGCTGATAGGGAGCGGCGAGCGCAAGAATGAGTTCTTCAAGCTCTGCCTTCCGGGATCCAAGGTTTTCAAAATGGGCTTTGATCACCTTAAGCTTGCCCGCCTGTTCCGGCGTGATATAGCCGTCAATGGCATCGCGCAGTTCGGGGAGCTTTTTCTTCAGGCTTTTGTAGACGAGGGGTTCAAGGTCAAAGGAAGTATCTGCGGGATTTTCCAAGAGCTTATCCAGTATCGCCTGAGCAGATTTGCCGAAGGTGTCCGAGACAACGTTTCCCAACTGGATATTGGAAACCGTGAGACAGTTCTGCAAACGGTTCTTTTCGCTTGAACGGAAGCAGGTCAGCTTGAAACGGTAGCGCATAAGGTCACGAAGCTGGCGGATGTCAGCGGGCGGCATAAAGCTTCCGGCGACAAGGTCATGCTTAAACAGGTCAGCGATCCATTTGGCATCTTTCTTGTCCGTTTTCTTTCCACGGATAGCCTTAACATATTTGGGATGGGCAAGGACGATCGAACATTCTTTTTCGAGGATGTTGTAAACAGGGATCCAGTACTTACCGGTGGATTCCATACAGACGTCTTTGCAGTTACGGTTAAGAAGCCATTGTAACAGATTTTTCAGACCGCTCGTGTAGGTCGAAAAACGGTGGCTCTCATAGGTGGTCACGCCTTTATGATTGGTAGAGGCGATGCAGGCCACTACAAAAGTCTTGTGGACATCAATGCCACAGCAGATTTTGTACACGATTTTTAAAGCCATGGGGACTCCTTTCAGAACCGATAGGTTCGCGTAGATTATAGGGAGAGACGGCATTGACTGAACGCCTAAGCCATAAACGGGATTGTTTATACAAAGATAAGATTACGTGGTCAAAGCCACACTTATTTGTGCTTGAAAAGGCGTACTACACATATAAATATACGGTCATCCGGCAAGCCGGACAGCCCACTCACCTCCCCGTGATTTGTAGTATACCGGGTTCCCTACAAGAAGAATTATAAAGAAAAAAATAGACTCAGGCAAACCATTTTCATAACGTTTTGTGCCTGAGCGAAGCGAAAGGAATGGATATAAAGATGAAAATGAAATGGAAAGTAAAACGGGCGATCGCGTTTCTGCTCACCGCAGTGTTTGTTTTTTCCTTTGCGGCGGTACCGGTTCCGGCCCATGCGGAGGGGTCTTCCCTGTCGGTCGGAGTGCCGGTGACGTACGGACAGACAGAAGCCAGGAGCATGCTCTCTATGGTCAATGAATTCCGTACCGGGACGCAGGCCTGGTACTGGAACTCAGACAATCAGACCAAGACCGTATACACGCCGAATACGCTGCGGCCTTACGAATATGATTACGGCCTGGAGGAGGTCGCCATGCAGCGGGCTGCGGAGGTGGCGGCCGCTTTTTCGCATACCCGCCCGAACGGCGAGGTATGTTTCAGCGCTTATTATGAAAAAGGGGTCTCCATGTATGCCGCGGGGGAAAACATCGCGATCGGGCAGCGCAGTGCCGCCTCCGCATTCGAGGACTGGCAGGAAAACTATGAGTATTATGACGGCCAGGGACACCGGAGGAGTATGCTGTCGGAGTATTTTACCGCGATCGGCATCGGCCACGCGGTCTGTGACGGCGTTCACGTCTGGGTGCAGGAATTTGCCGCTCCGGGCACCGGCACGGCTCCGACAGCCGCGAATGACGCGCCCGCCACGGTTCCCGTGCAGATAGCGAGAGACAAGATTGTCCGCGCGGCGCTGATGTCTGATACAAAGCAGTGCAGGGTTCCTTACGGAGGCAACGTCAGTCTTCCCGTGGTGACGGTGCGGCTCCTGCTGGATGAGGGCATCGGGGCGATACCGGTTGCCGGCACATATTCGTGGAGCGTCGCGGATCCGCAGGTTGCCGCCATAG
>CAYUPA010000169.1:0-2161 GCA_964446565.1 uncultured Lachnospiraceae bacterium | reverse complement strand
CCGGTTGCCGGCACATATTCGTGGAGCGTCGCGGATCCGCAGGTTGCCGCCATAGAAGGGGATCGGATCGTCGCGCATAAAGTTGGCAGGACAACTCTGACATGCACCGCCGGCGCGGATCTGTCGGGTCTGTTCAGTCCCCTCAGTATTCCGCTGGAGGTTGCCCCCAGGGAGCAGACGATCACAGCGCAGTCCTGGACGAAAACTTACGGCAGCCCTGCTTTTTCCCTGAACGCGTCCGCGCAGGGACGCCTGTCCTACCGCTCCTCGAATAAAAATGTCGCCTCGGTGGGCGCGGACGGGACGGTCACGCTCAGGGGACCGGGGGTCGCGAAGATCATGATTACGGCGGCGGCGACCGGAGAGTACGCGAGAACGGAAAAACAGATCACCATTACCGTCAGGCCGGCGAAGGTTTCATCCGTAAAGGCGGCAGGCGGAAAGGGAAGTGTGACTGTCAGCTGGAAGAGAGATGAGAAGGCGGGCGGATACCAGATCCTCTGCGCGCGGAACCGTAAATTTACCCGGGATAAGAAGACGGTGACCGTCAAAAATCCCGGAACGGTGAAAAAGACGATCAGCGGGCTGGGCGCGGGAAAAACCTGTTATGTGAAGGTGCGCGCCTATAAAAAAGCGGGAGGCGGAAACATTTACGGCGCGTACAGCGCGGTGAAGAAAGTGAAAGTGAAATAATCGACGGTTTTTGGACGGCGATGGGAGGTTATCATTTTGGAACAGCAGATTTTTACGAATGAGATTATTTTGTCCTGGCTTCAGTATTTTGCGAAAAATACGCCAATCGACCTGGAAAAAGTGAAGATGCTCGACATCACGAGGAAAAATAAAAATCTGATTCCCACGGTGGAATCGCACAGGGCGGTTCTGGTCTTTACCGAGGCGGGGATCCCGGATATTTTTTACCGCATGTGGAACGCGGGCCTCGGCGAGTGCGATGTGTGGTACAACGAGGGATCCGAGCCGGCGGGGGAGATCAAACACGATAAACTGAAAGATATGATCAACCGGGGGATCAACGCCTCCGCGGGAATGCTGGTCATCAATGAGAATGCCCGCAACACCTACAAGATCGGCATGGACAACCAGAATTTCCGCCGGGGATCCATCCGCTATGTGGGGAGCGAGATCCGCTCCGTGATCCTCAACAAGATGCAGGTCGGGCGCCAGGACGACATCTGTGTCATCAGCGGGGAGAGCATCGCCATCGAGGCGGCGATGATCGCCGTCGAGGGGAGCGTCACGGCGGTGGAATACAACAAGGATGACCGGGCGACGATGGAGGACAACGTAGATTACTTCGGCCTGCACAACATCCAGGTCATCGACCACATGGACGAGGAGACGATGCGGGGCTGTCCGGTCCCGTCGCTGGTATTTCTGGTGGCGTCCGCCAGCATGGAGCAGGAGCTGGAATGCCTGCTGAACATAAATCCGGCGCTCAATGTCGTGATCTATACGCTCGATTTCTCGGTTGCCGCGAATATGGCGAAGACGTTTGAAAAATACGGGATCAAGGATATGGAAGTGATTCAGGTGTCGGTCTCAAAGCTGAATGCGAAAAACACTTTTGAGCAGCAGCCCGCGCCCTGGATCATTTCCGGAAAGGGAAAGGCGTAAAGAAGCGGAATCCGACCGATGTCGGAAAAAGGAGAATCTTCGATGGAGAGAAAGAGAAGCTGTATCGACTGCGCGGTGGGAAACTGCAATAAAATGGATCGGTCTTATCCGGATTTCTGCACCACGACACACATGCCGGAGGAGATCTTAGCGGACGCCATGGCGGAATATGAGAAGGAAGAGATCCGAAAGATTGCGGTGTCGGCGGCGGAGGTGGAGGCGGACAATTACTGCAAAATGACCCGTATGGAGGAGACCGTCGAATTTGCGAAGAAGATCGGCGCGAAAAAAATCGGCATCGCCACCTGTCTGGGTCTGCTGCAGGAGTCCAATATCGCCGCCCGCATCCTGCGCAGCCACGGCTTTGAGGTGTACGGCGCGGCGTGCAAGGCGGGGACGCAGAAAAAAGTGGACATCGGCATCCCGCAGCGGTGCGAGTCGGCGGGCGTGAACATGTGCAATCCGATCCTGCAGGCGAAGCTTCTGAATGCGGAAAAGACCGACCTGAATATTCTGGTCGGTCTCT
>CAYUPA010000168.1:0-4754 GCA_964446565.1 uncultured Lachnospiraceae bacterium | reverse complement strand
GCTGTCCCCATTCCGTTCGGCGAGTATATCTATCAAGATCTAATTTCTTTCTCGCGGGGTTTGCCTCCTTCCTCCTTGATCTCAAGAATGTTACAATGAAATCCTGTCCTTCATATAGAGCGATATTGTCATTGATTATCATTTGACCGTTTTTTACATATCCTTCTACTGTAGTCAGCATATATCGCTTCCCCTTTCATTTGTTTTCCTTTATAGGCGTTTGCGCACTTCCAAAATCCGCCTCAACATTTGGAATCCGCGGGACCCTAAGCCCCACTTCTTCCTCATATTGGGGCGGGTAGAGAACCCTTTGCCCCACTGGTATGCAAGCATGCCGTGGTTCAAGGGGAGACCGGCCCGCGCGGAAAGGCGGCCTCGGAGGAGGACTCGGGACGCCTTTCCCTAAGGTCCCGTCACAAAGCCGCGCTGCTGGAAAATCTGCTCAAACGCGCGCATCTCCTCCTCCGGCGGTTCCGTAAAAGCGCTGGCCTTGAGGCCGAGCGTTTCGTATTTTACATTGCCGAAGTTATGATACGGCATGAGCGTCACCTTCCCGACCGCCTGCCGGTACGGCGCAAGAAGGCCGGCAATCGCTTCCATCGAGCGCAGATCGGCGTTTACTTCCCGGATCACCGGCACACGCACCCAGACCGGTACGCCCGACGACGCGGCAAACCGGAAATTTTCGAGAATCAGCCGGTTATCCTTGCCTGTCCAGCGGAGATGAATCTCCGGATCCGGGCTTTTGATATCATACAGGACCAGATCGCACAGCGGCAGTACCCGCTCATAGACGCTTCGCGGCGCGTACCCGCACGTATCCAGCGCCGTATTCAGGCCGCGCTCCCGGCACAGGAAAAGCGCCTCTTCCAGAAACTCCGGCTGCATGGCCGGCTCCCCACCCGAAAAAGTAACGCCGCCGCGCTCACCGTAAAAGTCCCTGTCCCTCTCCAGAATCTCCACGAGCTCTTCCGGCGTATACCGCCTGCCGGAAATCGTCAGCGCGCCGCCGGGGCAGAATTCCGCGGCGGCTTCTTCCTTCTCCCCCGCCTCACGGCCCGCGAGCGAGGCCGGAACCGTGCCGGTCCATCGCTCACAGGCGCCGCAGCCAAAACATTTCTTTGCGAAAAAACGAACCTGGATTCTGCGGCTGCGCCCCTCCGGATTATGACACCAGCGGCAGGCAAGCGGACAGCCCTTCAAAAACGCCGTCGTTCGGATTCCAGGGCCGTCGTTTACGGAAAAGCGCTGAATATCAAACAGAATCCCTTCAGCCATTGGCAACGATCCTTGCCATCACGTGGCGCTGCATCTCATCGGACAAATCAATAAACCGCGCGCTGTAACCCCATACCCGCACGATCACATCCTCATACTGCTCCGGATTTTCCCGCGCCTTTTCCAGCACATCCAGATCGTAAATCCCGATGTTCAGCATCACGAAGCCCTGTTTTACCGCCGCCTCCGTCAATGCCTGCACGATCTGAAAGCCCTGTTCGTTTTTCGGCACCGCGGAGCGGGAAAGGGACAGCTGCACCGGAGCCGTGCCATACGCCCGCCTGAGCGGACCCTTCCCGCAGGAGCGCATCACCGCCGTCGGACCGTTTACCGCTCTGCCCGGCGTAGGCGAATAATGCTCCGCAATCGGGTCCTTCCACTTGCGCCCGTCCGGCGTCGCGCCGGTAAAACAGGCCTCCTGCACGAATATATATCCGAGCAGCGCGGGCCAGATGACAAAACCTCTGCGGTCTCCCGCTTCCTTTACCGTATCGCAGAACAGATTCGCGATATCCGCCGCCAGAAAATCCACGCTGTCAATGTCGTTTCCGAATTTGGGAGCCTTTAAGAGCTGCCGCCGCATCATTTCATAGCCTTCAAAATTAGCGGCCACCGCCTGCTGAATCTCGCGGACCGTAAACAGCTTCTTTTCAAAAACCGTTTCGCGGATTGCCGCAAGACAGTCCGCCACCGTGGGAATCGAGCCGGCAAACATCGTCAGGCACTGAACCGGCAGTCCTCCGCGGTTGCAGTCCAGCCCCGTGGAAAGCGTTTCTTCATAGCTTCCGTTTAAGAGAGGCGGCGCGACGCAGTCACTCAAAATATGCTCATACCGGTCCGCAAGCCGGTCGAGCGCCTTCAAAAGCTGGTACCGGAACTGGCGCCGGAAGATTTCGCAGCACTCTTCAAACGTCTCCGCTTTCGCCATGTCGCCGCTCTCATATCCCTCCTCGAGCATCGAACGCCACTCCTGCGCAGGCGCGTTGTGCGTCCAGTACCGCGCTTCGGCCCTGCCCGGCAAAGGAGGCGGATTCCCGTTGAAAAACGCAAGCTCAAAACATTTTACGATATCAAAACGGTCAAAATAAATCGTACTTTTCTGATCGATAATGATTTCCGTACAGCCGTCGTTTGTGTAGTCGCAGGCATATTCACGCGGAATGCCGGCCTCCGTCAGCGCAGGGATAAGCGTCTCATCGTTGTACATGGTGGCCTGCGCGATTCCCAGAAGCTGCACTTCGGCCGCCGCCTGCAGAAAGTCCGCCCTCGTTCCCTTGTGATACCGGTAATTCACATGCGGCTCCGCCTTGGCGACCCGCGCGGTGGCCTTCAGCATCAGCACGGAAAGATCGTTCGCGAGATCCTTCCCGTCCGCCGTCTGCCCGCCCAGCATCACATTCATCAGCGTATCGCCGCTTCCTGATTGATTCACCAGCTCCCAGAGCTGGCAGATCAGAGAAAGCGCGCTCTCCTCCGTTTCAACGCCGTTTTCAAGATCGGCCTTGTAAAACGGATAAAAATACTGATCCAGCCGGCCCATCGCGGCCGTATTCAGCACGCCGCGCAGCTTCCACGCGAAATAATACGCCTGCACCGCGTCCCGGAACGTCCTTGGCGCATCCGACGCCAGCCGCGTAAGCGTATCATACATCACGGACAGGTCGGCAAGACGTTCTCCCTGCGCCTCCCGCATCCGCTCCTTCGCGGCCTGCGCGTGTTTGTCGATAAATACGCAGACCGCTCTGTACACATCGCGGACCGCCTCAAGATTCGCTCTCCGTTCCGGCGGCATATCCGGAGACAGGGCCTGTTCCGCCCGGTCCGCGACCCCCGCGAAGCCGTATTGCAGGAAAGTCGTGCCCATGCTGAAATGCAGATTGTCATACGCCTCCGCTTCCTTCGGGTAACGGGGCGGTTTTATTTTTTCAGGATCAAAAAGGGTAAACCCGGCGATCGTCCCCTCGTCCGGAATCACAACCGGGGCCTGTTCCAGAAACCGCAGCATTTCATCTCTAAGAGCCGCTATTTTTTCAATGAACTCCATGTCCGTCCCTCTTTTCCACTAAAACGCCAGCCGGTAGATTTCCTCCGTTCCTGTACGTCGATTTTTGGATTCGACCCGAGCCGGTCGTCCGGCCCGAAACTCGCTGTCCATCCTTCTCAGTACAGGACCTTCACATCCGCGCACTCGATATCGCGCTCACCGAGTTCATCCAGAATATGGATAATGGATTTCATCCCGATGCCGAAACGCGAACAGCCCTCGTTAATCAGACTGACGACGTCGTTCACCGTGCGGACGCCGCCCGCCGCCTTGATGTACGCCCTGTCTCCCACGACGGATTTTATGATGCGGATATGCTCCGGCGTGGTCGGTTTGTTCATCCAGCCCGTGCCTGTTTTGATAAACGTCGCTCCGGCGCGCACCGCGATCTCGCTTGCTTTTTTTATTTCGTCCTCTGTGAGAAGCGTCACTTCCAGAATCGTTTTCACGGGGAATCCGTCCGCCGCTTCGACCACCGCGCGGATATCCTGTTCTACAACGTCGTAAAGTCCGCTCTTTAACGCCCCGACGTTGATCACCATGTCAAATTCCCTGCAGCCGGCTTTTTTCTGTTCTTCAACCTCGAAAAGCTTGGTCGCCGTGGAAGCCGCCCCCGACGGAAACCCGATCGCGGCCCCGACCAGGGTCTTTTCACCGCGCAGCCTTTCCGTCAGCCACGGTGTAAAGCAGGGCATTGAAAAGCAGCAGATAAACCCGCAGTCCTTCGCCAGACGGACCATGGATTCAAGCTCCTCTATCGTATTATCCGTCCTTACGCAGCTGATATCCACCATTGCCGGAAACGTCTTCCTGTTTAAAATCATAGTCTGTGCCTGTCCTTCCTCTGAATTTTGTAAAATAGGGCCTGTCACTCGTACCGCGCAATAAATTCATTTTGAACCTCCCGCGGCAGATTGATAAACTGTACGGATACGCCCCACAGGCGGACGACCAGATCCCGGTAATTTTC
The DNA here is from genome assembly GCA_964446565.1 of uncultured Lachnospiraceae bacterium. Classification (GTDB taxonomy): domain Bacteria; phylum Bacillota; class Clostridia; order Lachnospirales; family Bianqueaceae; genus CAYUPA01. The sequence goes on along the minus strand of CAYUPA010000168.1, from coordinate 462 downwards.
CGGCCGCTCCTGCGCATCGTGCAGTTTCTCCACGCTTACGATATTCGGCTGAAGCTGCGGGCCTCCCTGTTCAAAATACGATTTCAGCATCCCGCAGAAATCCGTCACGCCGTCCTCCTCCGAAAACACCTGAGACGTAAACTGCAGCATCAGACAGATATTCCACTGATAGACACTGTTATCGATTCGGGCAACCGCCTGCAGCGCCGCCGTCGGACTGCTGTGCATCGTTCCGTTCTCCGGAGAAAGCGTAACCGCCACCGGCTCTTTCGCTCTGCGCCCTTCCGGCGTCGCCTGAAGACCCCAGCCGTCGGCAACCGGATGCGGCTGGTGAACACCCGCGAGAAACGGCGTTCCGTACACGGTTTTATGGGAAGAGATTCGGCGGCAGCAGTTTTCGATGAGCCTTCTTGCCGGATCGTCCACGTAGTCATCTCCGTTGCCCCACTTCGGCGCGTTCCA
>CAYUPA010000167.1:0-4794 GCA_964446565.1 uncultured Lachnospiraceae bacterium | reverse complement strand
GATCTGCCGCAGGGCCTCGTCGTACTGTTCGTAATCGTCCAGCTTTTCGAAGGCATCCTCGTCCGGAATGACAATATGCGGGGTTGCCGCCGCCTCCGTTCCGTATTTTCCCTGCATTGATTCCCACGCGAATCGGCGTGTCTGTTCGGACAGCCGCACAGGCCGCGGTTCATTAAAGGCTGTATAAAATGTCATAATGATCGTCCTCCTTATGAAAACTCGTGCGCTTTTAAATGTCAGACCCGAAAACACTGCGCTTTCCCTTTGAAGACAGCGTTTTCCTGCATGAGGCATCGTTTTTTGCAATATATCATGCGCATGGACTGCCGTCCATTGACGATTCAGTTCTTCTTTTGTATTATACTCTCAAATTTCAGGAATTTTTCCTTTTTTAATAGCTCATTCGAAGTTCGCCCTGAAAATAAAATATTGATTTTGCAGACGTTGTATTGTATGATTACGAAGGCGTGCAAAAATCAGGTCTGTTTTTCATGCCGCATCCGCTTTTTTGAAAGGAGTTTTTTATATGGTACGAGCGATTGTCGGAGGAAACTGGGGCGACGAGGGAAAAGGAAAAATCACGGATCTGCTCGCGGAGCGGTCGGATATTGTCGTCCGCTTTCAGGGCGGAGCCAACGCGGGGCATACCATCCTCAACGAATACGGCAAATTTGCCCTTCATATCCTCCCGTCCGGCGTTTTCCGGCAAAACGTGACAAATGTTATCGCGCAGGGCGTCGCGCTGGACCTGGCTAAATTTTTTCACGAACTGGACGCGCTGCTTGAGCGGGGCGTTCCGATGCCCAGGCTTCTAATCTCGGACCGCGCGCAGATTCTGATGCCCTATCATATTTTGTTCGACCGTCTGGAGGAGCAGCGTCTCGGCCGCAGGAGCTTCGGTTCAACGCAGTCCGGCATCGCTCCTTTTTATGCTGATAAATATCTGAAAATCGGAATCCAGGTCGGCGAGTTTTTTGACGACGCTCTTTTGACCGAGCGTCTTGAAAAGGTCTGCCAATCCAAAAATCTGACGATTGCGTCGCTCTATCCGGGCAATGAAACGCTCGACCCGGAAAGCCTCTATAAGGAAATCACGGCCTACAGGGAGCGGCTGCGTCCTCTCGTTGGCAATGTCGCCGTTTTCCTGCAGGATGCGATCCGCAGCGGCAAGGAGATTCTTCTCGAAGGGCAGCTTGGGTCCCTCAAGGATACGGATAACGGAATCTATCCGTACGTCACCTCCTCTTCGCCGCTCGCCGGGTTCGCGTCCGTCGGCGCCGGCATCCCCCCTCATCAAATCAGGGATATCATCGTGGTCGTCAAATCCTATTCCTCGGCGGTCGGCGCCGGCGCCTTTGTGACCGAAATTTTCGGCGAGGAGGCCAGGGAGCTGCGCGACCGCGGAGGCGACGGCGGCGAATACGGCGCCACGACGGGCCGTCCGCGCCGCATGGGCTGGTTTGACGCCGTCGCGTCGCGCTACGGCTGAATGATTCAGGGAGCGACCGAAGTCTGCCTTTCGCTGCTCGACGTCCTGGGCTACCTCGATACGATTCCGGTCTGCACCGGCTATGAAATCGAAGGCAAAGTGACGCGCGATTTTCCGATCACGCCGCTGCTTAACAGGGCAAAGCCGGTCTATACGTATCTTGACGGCTGGAAATGCGATATCCGGGGCATTCGCCGTTACGAGGATCTTCCGGATAACGCGAAAAAGTACGTTTCCTTCGTGGAAAACGAACTGGGGTATCCGATCCGGATGATCTCCAACGGACCGCGGCGCGAGGATATCATATACCGCTGAGGCGCACCCGGCGGATCGTCGTGACAGATCCGTTATGACTGGACCTCAACGACAGGACCGTTTCTATCGGACCGTCAATGCAGAGGACCGTCGTGGCAGAGGACCGTCACGACAGAAGTTCCAGCAGCCGCACGGCGTCCCTCGAGCCGATATGGGGCACACGCGCCGCGTTGACTATGGCAAGGCTGTCTATGACCCTCACGCTGTCAAAGAACGAATCTTCCGCGCTGCAGCCGCCTTTCCACTCCCCGACATAGAGCATTTTCCCCCTGGGACGGAGGCGGACAAAAGCCCTGAACGCTTCAAGAATCCGCTCTTCCCCCTCGGGAGGCCAGCTGCAGATCAGAATGTCCGTGGTTTTCCCATGACGCCGGACGGCGGAAAGCGCGTCCAGCGGCTCTACATCGCAGTAGGTTCCGCCCCGCATCGGGATATAGTCGTTTCGTTTATCGGGCGCGATATCTGTCGCGATGACGGAAACCCCTTTTTCCCGCAGCATATAGGAAAAAAGGCCGTTGCCCGCCATAATTTCAAGGCAGCGCGCCCCGGCGAGCCGCCCGGCAAGAAGACCGGCCATCTCCCAGTTCCAGTTTCCGTATCCGGTCAGTTTCCGCCACAGCGTATCCTCGCAGCGTCCGATCCGGCTCGCCTTCGCGAAAGCCAGTCTGTCTTCCGCTTCCTTTCCTGTTTCGGGAAGAAGCCGCTTTCGCTCTTCAATGGAAAGGCTGTCGATCAGGCTTTCGAAGACGCGCTCCACCCTGAAATTTTTATCCGCCCGCGCCGTTACGTTTCCGTTCCGGTCCTCCGCGATGGTCTCCCGCGGGTTCCGAAACAGTTCCAAAAGCCGTTCGTAGTCCTTTGGAATCCCGCGTTCGTATTTTTCGCAAAGCAGTTCCGAAAGTTGCTGCGCGAAGAGATACGGCCGGTTCTCTTTTTTCGTCTTCGCGGTATCCTTCATAAGCCCCTCCCCGCGGTCGTAAATGGGATGCCGCGCCCTTTCCGTATGCCAAAAAGCCCGATTCCGTTCTGCGGCGCCGGGCTTTCTTTTTGTCGTTCGCCCGTCACAGCGGGCAGATAATCTTCGGTTCACGGGCGGAATGATTCAGAATTTCCGTTTCGCCCTCTTCGTTGATCAGCACGATATCCTCAATGCGGATCCCGATCCTGCCGGGAAGATAGACGCCCGGCTCGATGGAAAACGCCATGCCCTTCTCCAGATGCCTGCGGTTGATCTGCGTAATATACGGACCTTCATGCACGGAATACCCGATGCCGTGGCCGACGCGGTTCAGCAGCGTTTTCTCGTATCCTTCCGTGGCAAGCACATCCCTTGCCGCCTGGTCAATCTCCGGAATATAGGCTCCCAGCGCTGCCGCCGCCTCGCTCGCCGCGTTGGCGCGTTCGACAAGATCGTACAGCTTCGCCTCTTCCGCGCTCATGCCGCCGACAAACACGGTGCGCGACAGATCGGACATCATCTCATGATACGCACAGCCGAAATCCAAAACGATGACGTCCTTTTCCGCGATTACACGCTCCCGTCCGTGGTAGTGAGGATAGCTGGAATTCGGCCCGGACGCGACGATGCCCTCCGGCGAATCCGCGCCGCGGCGGATCATGTCCTTCATAAGAAAATCGAGCACATCGCCTTCCGTCATGCCCGGGCGGATAAACGAAAGAGCATCATTAAATACCGCGTCCGCGATGTCAGCGGATTTCCGGAGATATTCCTGTTCCTGCGGCGTTTTGCGGATTCGGACTTCCTCCAAAAGGGGTTTGGCGTTCCGGAAGGTCACCGGCGCCGTTTCCGCAATCGAAAGCACATTGAACGCCTGCGCCGTTGAATTGACGCCGATCGTGCGGTGCGTAAGGCCCTGCTCTTTCAGAACAGCCCCGACGACATCCGTCATTTCCTCGTTGTCAAACCACGTATAGACCGGCACCTCGTCCTTGAGGCCCGCCCGGACCTGATCGCCGTACAGCAGATTGCAGACATAGAACGCGCTGCCCGCCGCCGTAATGAACAGCCCCTGAAACCGTTCGCACTGCGTCGGCGTAAAGCCCGCGAAAAACCTGAGCTCTTCCCCCGGACAGATCAGGACGGCGTCGAACGCCGCCTCTTTCATCAGAGAAACGAGCTTATCCACATATTCCGTGCGCATAAAGCCTCCTCCATTCCCTATTTGTTTTTGAGCGCGCGCATACTGTTCAGAATCGCGAGAACGCAGACGCCGACATCGGCGAAAACCGCTTCCCACATCGTGGCGGCTCCCAAAGCGCCAAGCAGCAGCACAACCGCCTTCACGCCGAGAGAGAAAGCGATATTCTGCCGGACGATACGCATCGTACGGCGGGCGATTCGAATCGCGGTCACGACCTTCGACGGCTGATCGTCCATAATGACGACATCGGCGGCCTCGATCGCGGCGTCCGCTCCCATCGCCCCCATCGCGATGCCGACGTCGGCGCGGGCCAGCACCGGCGCGTCGTTGATGCCGTCACCCATATAGGCGGCACCGCCGCCGTTTTGCAGAATCTCTTCCATATTCCGGACCTTGTCCTCCGGCAGAAGCTCCGCGCGGACCTCATCGATGCCGATTTCGCGGGCCACGGCCTCCGCAGCCGCCTTTCTATCCCCCGTCAGCATCACGGTCCGTCGGATGCCGGCCTCGTGCATACTGCGGACCATTTCCGCCGCGTCGCTCTTGATCTGATCGCTGATCTGAATGGACCCCGCGTACCGGCCGTCCACCGCGACATAGACGAGAGTTCCCTCGCTCATCTGCTCCTTACAGGCGATCCCGAGGCTTTGCATCAGCCGGAGATTGCCGCAGGCCGCTCTGTGCCCGTTTACGGTCGCGGTCACGCCGTTCCCGGCGCTTTCCTTCACATCCGTCACGGCGGAAAGATCGACCTTTTTCCCATAGGCTCTTAAAAGCGACTGGGAAATCGGGTGCGACGAGAACGCTTCCGCGGACGCAGCCCACATG
>CAYUPA010000166.1:0-4800 GCA_964446565.1 uncultured Lachnospiraceae bacterium | reverse complement strand
GGAAGACGGTGAGACGGGCATCGTCATCGAGATGAAATACGCGGCGGACGGAGATCTGGACGCGGCTTGCAGAGATGCCGCAGATCAGATTGACGAGCGGCGTTACATGGACGCTTTCCAATACGCACGGGTCAGGAAAATACTGAAATACGGGATTGGCTGCTATAAAAAGACATGCAAGATCTCGCTCGACAAGTAAGATCACGAAGCAGCACCGGATTTCTGAGACAGTACCAAAGTTCGGGTCAGCTCAAAATACCGATGCAGGGCGAGTGAACCGCCATGCGCCGCATGTGACGCAGCATCATGTCTGAAAGCCCATGGAGCGAGTCCGCGGATAACAGTTGCCCGGCGCTTTTCACTTCATAGAAGATCTGGAAGATAAAAGCTTGCTTTTTTTTTTGCGAGGGTTTATAACAAGAGTCGTAACGGAAGCATAGCTCAGCCGGGATGAGCGTTCGCCTCACACGCGAGAGGTCAGGAGTTCGAGCCTCCTTGCTTCCATGTTCCATGCAAAGGGCTGCCGCATAATGTTCATGCGGCAGCCCTTTTTGAGCGATTTTTTGAAGGTTCGCCGGATCCTGTCTGCGAGCTTTTTTGGCTCCGCTGCGTGCGAACAGGAATGGGGCTCTGCCCCAAAACCCGGTCTCTCCAAAGAGCTGTTCATGTGACCGCGGGATATATGACCGGGACAGACTATTAGTCAGACTAAACGCAATCCCCTCATTCGTCAGATTAAATGCAACACTTTTGAAAAGCATAGTTGCGTTTACTTTGACGATTAACAAGCGGTCTTTTCATCACCGGTAGATTCCGATTTTCCGGAAGATTTTGACGATTGCCCCGCCCATCGGGTAACGGCGCATCTCCTCTTCTTTAATTTTCCCGAACAGAACGTAAAACAGCAGATAAAGCGCGATACCCGCCATGACGGCGACGACAAGAGCGATAAAAGGCCGTCTTGTGAGATAGAAAAGAAGATAATAAATTGCCGCGGCCGCGACCGCCATCACGACGGACGCGAGAAACGGCACGTAATAGGTCTTTTTGCACTCCGCGCGGAATCCCAGATATTTGCGCATCGCGATGAGATTGAAAAAGGCATAGACGAGCGAAAAAAGGATGCTCGCCAGAAGAACCGCGAAAATATCCAGCTGCGGGAAGAGCGCAAGCAGCAGCGCCTGTATGCCGATATTGATCACCAGCGCGACGGCGGCATTGGTCATCGCGAGGCGCTGCCGGCCGATAGACTGAAGCACCGAACCGGTTACGGTGGAAAGCGCCGTCACAATAACATAGCCGGCGCCGGTCATCAGGAGCTTCGCCGAAAGCTCCGTCGAGGCGGGGAACAGAACGCCCATGACCGGAACCGACAGCACCGTCAGTCCGAGTGTGGCGGGGATACAGATAAACATCGTCAGCCGGATCGTCTGATTGATCTGGCTGTTCGCCCTGCCGTATTCTTTCAGCGCGTATGATCCTGCCACCTCGGGCATCATCGCCGATGCGCTGGCGGAGGCAAGCGCGAGCGGAATATTGATCACGGGGATGAAATAATTGCTGAATTCGCCGTAGGCGGAGGCGATGGCCTCGGCGTCCACGCCGTGCAGTCCCTGAATGCTCGAATACAGATAGCTGTCGATATACATTCCGGCGTTGTTGATGAACGTGGTGAGAATGATCGGCGTCATCATGAAAAAGATCGTCGAAAAAATCTCAGGATAGGAATCCTCCCGCGTGTGCCGGTCCCTGGCGATCTGTCTGCGGATCGTTTTCCGGTTGATTCGGAAAACCACGAGCATGAAAATGAGCCCTGTCAGCACGCCGGCGCCGGTTCCCATGGTTCCGCCCATCGATCCGAAGATCCACGCCTGCACGCCGCCGCCCGGCGCGAATGTCGAGATCAGAATCCACGCCGCGAAAATACTGACAATCGCGTTCATGATCTGCTCCGCGATCTGCGAAATCGACGTAGGCGTCATGTTGGAATGCGCCTGGAAAAAGCCGCGGAACACGCCGAGCACCGCCGACAGAAAAATCGTCGGAGAAAGCACCCGCAGCGCGGGAAGCGCGTTTTGCTGATTGGCGGGAAGCAGAAATCCCCCGAGAAAAAAAGCGATCAGCGCGAACGCGCCGCCGACGATCACAGCGTAAATCAACGCGCCTTTGAAGATTTTATAGGAATTCCGGTATTCCCGTCTCGCGAGACGCTCCGCGATGATTTTGGAAACGGCCATGGGAATACTGTAGGAAGAAATGAGCAGGAGAATGGAATACAAATTGCTCGCATAGCCGTAATACCCGAGTCCGACCGTACCGAGAAGTTCCCCGAGCGGACGCCGGTAGATCAACCCGATGATTCTCGAGATGATGGTCGCGATCATGAGGATCGAGGCGTTTTTTACGAGTGAATTTTTTCGTGCCATCCCCTACTCCGAAATATTCTCAATCTGCCAGTCAATCGGTTCCACCCCGTTTTCGGCAAGAAACGCGTTCGCTTTTGAAAAATGACGGCACCCGAAAAAACCTCTGTGCGCCGACAGCGGACTCGGATGCGAAGCACAAAGAACAAGGTGTTTCGGATTCGTGAGAAACTTTTGTTTTTCACACGCCGGCCGTCCCCAGAGAAGAAAAACGATCGGCCGATCCTGGGTGTTCAGCACGGAAATCGCCGCGTCCGTAAACTGTTCCCAGCCGATTCCCCGATGCGACGCCGCGCTGTGCGCGCGGACGGTAAGCACCGTGTTCAAAAGCAGCACGCCCTGCCGCGCCCATTTTTCCAGACATCCGTTGTCCGGAATCGTCAGACCAAGGTCGTCGTGCAGCTCCCGGTAAATATTTTGCAGCGACGGCGGAATCGCCACACCCTGCCGCACCGAAAAGCAAAGTCCGTGCGCCTGCCCTTCTTCATGGTAGGGATCCTGCCCGAGAATGACGCATTTGACTTTCTCCAGCGGCGTCAGATGAAAGGCATTGAACAGGTCATTCGGCGGCGGATAAATCCGGCGCGTCGAATATTCGCTTTTCACCTTCTCAAAAAGCGTCCTGTAATAATCCTTGGAAAATTCTCCTTCGAGCGCTTCGGCCCATTTGCCGGAAATAGGCGGCATGTCTCCTCCTTCAGATTCTGACGCGTACGCCGCGCGAACGCAAATCCTTTTTCAAATCCCGGATCTCAAGTTCCTTAAAATGAAAAAGCGAAGCCGCGAGCGCCGCGTCGGCGCCCCCCTCGGTAAGCGCTTCATAAAAATGTTCTTTCGTACCGGCGCCTCCCGAGGCGATAACCGGAATCGAAACGCTTATCGAAACGGCTCTTGTCAGCTCGATATCGTATCCTTCTTTCGTGCCGTCGCAGTCCATGCTCGTCAGCAGGATCTCGCCGGCACCGAGTTTTTCCGCTTGTATCGCCCATTCCACGGCATCGATCTTTTTGTCGATCCGGCCGCCGTGAGAAAAAATATTCCATCCGCTGCCGTCGCTGCGTCGTTTCGCGTCGATCGCGACGACCACGCACTGACTGCCGAATTTGTCGGCGGCGTCGGAAATGAGGCGCGGATTCGCGATGGCAGCGGTATTGATGGAAATTTTATCCGCTCCCTCCCGCAGAATCAGCCGGAAATCCTCCACGGTTCGTATGCCGCCGCCCACCGTAAACGGAATGAAAACCTGTTCGGCGACCGCCCGCACCATCTCCACGACCGTGTTCCGCCTGTCGCTGGAGGCGGTAATATCCAGAAAAGTCAGCTCGTCGGCGCCCGCGCGGTCATAGGCCTTGGCGACGGCAACGGGATCGCCCGCGTCGACAAGCTGAACAAAGTTCACGCCTTTGACGACCCGGCCGCCGGTCACATCCAGGCAGGGAATGATCCTTTTCGTCAGCATATTTTATCCGTCTGTCTCCTTTATTCAAAATGTCAGAATGCGCTCCCGAGTTCCGAAGCAATACCCTGGTCTGATGTTTTTCCGGTTTTCGAGCATTCCCGCAACGTATTGATCGGACGGGGAACCGGCTTCTCCTGTATCATCTTTTTTATTCACCGCGTCAATTCGTCAGCGCTTTCCCTCCGCTCTGTCCGTACGGATAAAATTCCGAAGAATGTGAATACCGGTATCCGAACTTTTTTCCGGATGGAACTGGCATCCGAACAAATTTCCCCGCTCGACGGCCGCGTGAATCGTCACGCCGTACTCCGCCGTCGCCGCCACAACATCCGGATCGTCCGCCTGCACATAATAAGAATGCACAAAATAAACAAACGGGTTCGCCTCAATACCGTCAAACAGGCGGCTTTTTTTCGGAAAGTCCAGGGAATTCCATCCCATGTGCGGGATTTTCAGACCCTCCGTTTTCGGAAAGCGGATCACTTTTCCTTTCAGCAGGTGCAGACCTTCCGCGCCTCCGGATTCCTCACTTTCATCAAAGAGCATCTGCATGCCGAGGCAGATGCCAAGAAGCGGCGTTCCCGCTTCTGCGGCTTCGCGCACGGTCTCGTCCAGTCCCCTGCTTTTGAGTTTTTCCATCGCGCTCCCGAAACTGCCGACCCCCGGAAGAATAATTTTATCCGCCGCGAGAATAGCGGCCGGATCGCCGGTAACGATCTTTTCCGCGCCGAGAAGATCCAGCGCTTTCTCCACGCTTTTCATATTTCCCGCGTCATAATCAATAATCGCAATCATCGTTTCCGCTGCTGCTTTCCGGCGCAGAGAACCGCGCTCCTTCCTTTATTTGCCTGTCCGTCCGCCCGGTCTATTACGACAGAGCTTTTACAGTTTATAAAAACCCCGGAACATTTCGTGTCG
>CAYUPA010000165.1:3828-4821 GCA_964446565.1 uncultured Lachnospiraceae bacterium | reverse complement strand
TGTTTTTTGGCAGAAGTTTTGATGTGGATGATGTAATCTGTAATTTTATCGGTATCCTTATCGGCGCGGTCATTGCCTGTGCCTTATTGAAAGCCAGGTCTCTCAATGTACAGAAAAATGAATAATCCTCGGTTTACAGAGGGGCATTAAACCCCTCTGTAAATTGTCTGTTTATCACAGCCATTTGCTGGTAAAGCCTTTTCTATTACACTTCATTACCGTTGCTTAAACGGATGGGCTTTTTTGTAAGCCGCCGCATCATTGCCGCATATCCGGCCAGTGTCTCCGGCGCGAGAAAGGAAGGTTCAGCGTATTCCGGCGTACGATCCAGCGCCGCATACTTGGACAGTCCCAGCGGATGGTACGGTTCCAGTTCAATCGCTTCGACGCATGGAAGGGACCCGGCCAGACGCGCAATGCCTTCAAAATACTCTGCATCCATGTTTTTTGCCGGTATGATCGGGCACCGGAGGATGACAGATTTTCCCAACTCGTCCAGCAAATGCAGATTGGCAAGGATCAGGGCATTGTCCGCTCCCGTATATGCCTGATGCTTTTTCCCGTCCAGCTCCTTCACATCATACAGGAACAAATCCGTAACCCCTGCCGCTTCTTTTATTGTCTCCGCGGGTACATAACCGCAGGTTTCTACGCAGGTATGGATGCCTTCCGCCCTGGCCGCGCCGAGCAGGGCGCACGTGAAATCCGCCTGCGCCAAAGGCTCCCCTCCTGAAAGGGTAACACCGCCTTCTCCCTGATAAAAAGCACGGTCCGACAGGATTTCCTCCATCATACGGTCAATTCCGACTTCATCGCCTGCCCGCACCAGGGCGCCGTGTACACAATACTGCGCGCAAAAGCCGCAGCCCCTGCAGCGTTCCCGATGAAACCGGTGCGTTTTTTTAGCAGCCGCCCACGCCGCATCGGAAGCGATCGCCCGTGCCGCATCGGGGGCAGCAACATCCGCCGCATCGGAAGCAGCCGCCCGCGCCT
>CAYUPA010000165.1:463-3818 GCA_964446565.1 uncultured Lachnospiraceae bacterium | reverse complement strand
TTCGGAAGCGATCACATGCGCCTCATTGGGACAAACTGAGGCGCACAGACCGCATCCGACACATTTTTCAGGATAGAAAAGGAGATCCGTTCCGGCATTCTGTCCCTCCGGATTATGACACCACTCACATCGTAAGGGACAGCCCTTACAGTAAATGACCGTCCGGATGCCGGGTCCGTCATAGAGCGCGAAATGCTGGACTTCAAAAATCCTGCCCTTTGGTTCCAACTCAGCACCCCATTTCCGCGCGGGCTATCAGCGCATCCTGCATGGTTTTGTCCAGCCTGATAAACGGCTCTGTATGACCGCTGATGCGAATCAGGAGATCCTTATACTGCTCGGGCGATTTCTGCGCGTCCCGCAGCACTTCCGGATCCGCCAGGTTGATCTGAATGTGTGTGCCTCCTTGAAAAAGGTAGGTTTCCACCATCAGGCGCACGCTGTCGCGCCCTTTTTTCGTTTTCAGGACTTCCGCCATCAGATTGACGGTCATCGGCGCGCCGATAGGGAACCGCTCCAAAGGAAGCTCTGCCGTAGACAGAAGAACTTTTGTCACATCCCGCCTTGGCAGCAGCTCGCTCGCGGCGGCGCCGTAAGAATACCGATCTCCTGTCTGCCTTCCATCCGGAGTTGCCAAAAGGCCGTCCGTCCGTATGTCATTCGTGAAAATGAACAGGGCGGGAAGCATTTTAACCCTTTCGTCAAAGGGATGTTCGACGGCCAGTTTGGCCATAAACCGCGCTTCTCTGGCAGCAAGCTGACTGCTGTACGGGCTGCCCGATCCAAAGCGGTCCGGGTATGCGCGCAGCATGGCAAGAACCTTTCCGTCCGGATAATTATCCCTCACCTCGCGGCGCAGATCGGAAAGCGTCCAGGTTTCGGTATCATAAACGAAATGCTTAACGCACAGCAGAGAATCCGTGACGGTTCCCAGACCGCCGAACAGAACGGAAAAAATATTGTTTTTAGCCCCAAATTGCTCCGGCAGCTTCAAATTCTCGATGCAGCCGTCCATCACCAAACCGAGAAACGGGCTGGCCGAACGGAAATAGATCTCTTCTCTGCGCTTTGCGTAGGACGGCAGGCAAATCTTCAGATACTGCTCCTTAAGATATGCTTCCCATGCCTCCAGAAAACTTTCGAAGCTCTCATACTCTTCCTGCAGGGCAAAGAAATCGGCAAATAACGCCACCAGCCTCACATTGCCCGAGACCGTGCCCCCAAAGGTGTTTCCATACGGCGTTGCCTCATAACATCCTACATTACAAAATGTATTTGCTTCTTCATCGGAAAAGCCCGCCAGCTTCAGTGAATTGCTGTACAGCGCGTCATTCAGGAACGAGGGCATTCCGCCGCCCCTGGAGAGCAGGGAAAGCGCGGCATCCCATACCGCGTCGGACGTGTCATGCCGAATCTTCAAACTGACGGAAGGCTGCTCCAGATGTAGTCTCTCCTGCGCCTCCAAAAACAAAACCGTCAAATCATTTTCAAAATACGTTCCGTCTTCCGCGGAGCCGCTCAGGACGATATTCTGCGTATCGCGGTCCATACCCTCCAAAGACAGGTAAAAATGACAAATAATTTCCAGGGCCTTTTCCCGGGTCAGCGTCCCCGCCTCGCGTTCGGACTGATACAGCGTCCCCATAACCCGGTCAAGATTGCCAAAGGTGATCGTATCGGTATGGGGTTTGACAAAAATGTAGGAATGCGTAAAAAGCAGCAGCTGCATGCCTTGCAGGAATGTTGCCGGCCTGTGGGAACAAATATAACGGATATCCGTCGCCATACGCTGAAGATTCTCTTTCCGCCCGCCTTCGGCGGAAGAATCCGCAAGCTGCTCTGCGAGTGCGGCATGCTTTTCCATATATGAGACGAACAAATTCAGCGTTTCCAAATAGGCTTGCCGTACTGTTTCCTCCTGCGCATTCCCGGGGCTGGTACGCAGAATTTCCTCCCGGATTCCCTCTACGCCCTCATCCACCATTTTTTTGTAATCGGCGCAAAAATGCCCAATATCACCAACCAGTCCGCCGGGATGCGACGGCAGCCGGAAATAACCCGGCGTCCCTGCGAGGCAGAGGTCCGGCCAGATGTATGGCGTAAAATCCTTATCATAAAGACGCAGATAATCCATTACCTTTGAAAGGGCGGTTTCTTCGTCTGCCCGTTCTTCTACCGCCGCGAGGCACCGAATCCGCAATTCACGATCCTTTGTGTTGTGTTCCTTTGCGCGCGCCGCTGCTTCCCGTTTCAACTGCATGAGTTCCATCATTGTTTCCCCCTTTTTTGTGCTTTTACAAAGATCACGCAGGCACATACACACCGCCTGGTGATTTTTCGCTACAAATCTTTCCCTTCCTGCCGATATCCAAGTTCCCGCGACAGCTTTTCCACCTGCTCCAGCAAGTCTCCCAGACACCGGACAACCAGTTCCTCTAAACTTTGATTCACCGTCAGGGAGGCAATTCCAATGGAAGCGATGGCCTGTCCCGTGTAATCGAACACAGGGGCGGCAAGGCATACTACGCCGCGTCCATATTCCTCGTTGTCCACCGCATATCCCCTTTTCCGAATCTCCTCCATGCCCTCATCCTGTATCACAAAGGCCTTAAGCACCTTTCCCGGCGCAGTCGTATCCAGCGGATAACCGGCGCCAATTCTTGCGCGAATGCCGGCGTCTTTTTGCGATTCAAGCTGCGCGATATATACGGCCTTGCCCTCATCCAAAACCGCCATTTGTACGCACTCTCCGGTCTGATCATTCAGAACCTTCAGGTAGGGAACGGCGCAGCGCATCAGCGTCTTTTTCCCGAGAGCCGTGCTCCCCAGCTTAAAAAGCTGCAGGGACAGAGAGTACGTCCCCGACTCCTTCTGAAACGTAATCCATCCCGCATCCGCCAGCACGGAGAGGATACGGGAAATCATGTTCTTATTCAGTCCTGTCGCGCTGCTGATCTCTGCCATGCTGGCGGATTTATCAAACCGCGCCAAGGCCTCTACGATCTGAATTAAGGCTGTGGCCGCCGGCGCGCGAAGCGTAGTATGTTCATCCATTGGACTGTCTCCTGAATTTATTATGTTGTTATAAGTATATTACGTGGAATTCGGGATGTCAATGGGGAAAATTAAAACCGAGATTGTGAAATCCTTTGGATTGGAAAACATATCTGCGAAACCTATGGCGTTACGGATGCCAAAGTGACTTCCAAACCCGGGAGAGATGACAATCGGTACCGGTTAAGACCCTTCCATAACCTCTGAACAGTAACACAGGCAGAGTTATCCGGATAGGAGATGTTTCCCCGGCACTTGATTTTACCGCGGGGCGTTGCTATAACCCGAGTTTGCCACTTCT
>CAYUPA010000165.1:0-453 GCA_964446565.1 uncultured Lachnospiraceae bacterium | reverse complement strand
CGGATGCTGTCCCACATTAATTCCTATGCACGGGCATCCCTTGAAAACCGATCCCCTTTCCATACATTCCGCTTCCTCCATGGGGAGGAAACACTGGACAGGTTGTTGCGTTTAACCTGACGGGCAGAACTTCGGCACTTGATTTTACCGCGGGGCGTTGCTATAATAAGAATATGCGGAAGGAGGATGCGACAATGGAGATGACGCTCAGATGGTACGGGTCCCGATTCGATACCGTTACACTGCGGCAGATTCGGCAAATTCCCGGTGTTACGGGTGTAATTACCACATTATACGATACGGCCCCCGGGGACGTCTGGAGCCGGGAACGAATCCGCGCGATGAAAGACGAGGTCGAGGCGGCGGGGCTTCACGTAAGCGGCATTGAAAGTGTAAATGTTCACGACGCGATCAAGACCGGTTCGCCCCAGCGGGACGAATATATCGATCATT
>CAYUPA010000164.1:2222-4882 GCA_964446565.1 uncultured Lachnospiraceae bacterium | reverse complement strand
CCGTTCAATTTTTATTGACTTTTCCAGTCCGATTCGTTAGAATAAGACCGATTTAAAAAGAAAGGGGTTTCTTCGTATGGCGATGTATTCCTACAAAACCTCCGGCGTCTGCTCCCGGAGAATCGATTTTGACGTAGAGGACGGATTGGTTCGCAATGTTCAGTTTGACGGCGGCTGCAATGGAAATACGCAGGGCGTCTCCCGCCTGATCGAAGGAATGGAAATCAACGAAGCGATCCGACGGCTTCGCGGCATCAACTGCAACGGCCGTGGCACCTCGTGCCCGGATCAGCTCTCCCGCGCTTTGGAGCAGGCGCTCGCGAAAGCGCGGTAACGTCCCCGCGATATGAAAGCATTCCCTTCGCAGGACGAAAAAGAATTCCTTCCTCAGGACGAAAAAGCATACCCTTCTCAGAGTGAAAAAGAATTCCCTTCTCAGAGCGAAAAAGTATACCTTTCTCACAGCGAACAGGAAACGCGGTCTCTTGCGGAAGCTCTCGCAAAATCCGCCCGTCCGGGGCAGACCTACTGTCTCTGCGGGGGCCTTGGCGCGGGAAAGACCGCCTTTGCCAAGGGATTTGCCGAGGGGTTGGGGGTTCAGGACGAAGTGGTAAGTCCGACGTTTACCCTGATGCATGAGTACAGAGGCCGTCTGCCCCTGTATCATTTTGACATATACCGGCTTCCGGACGAGGACGCGCTGTATGATATCGGATTTGACGAATACAGGGACGCGAACGGAATCTGCCTGATCGAATGGGCGGATCAGCTTCCGGAGGCGATGCCGGAGGACGCGGTCTGGATTCATATCGAACCGGACCCGGAGAAAGGAACGAATTACAGGACCATCACGATCGCAGAGGAAAGCTGACATGCAAACGCAGGACATCAATATTTTGGCGATTGAGGCCGCGGCGAAAACAGCGGGCGCCGCGGTGCTGTCAAAGGGGGAGATTCTGGCCGAGCAGAGCACGAACGGCGCTCTTACGCACTCGGAAACGTTGATGCCCATGGTGCGCCGGACCGTCGAGGCCTCCGGGCTCTGGAAGGAAGACCTGCATCTCATTGCGGTGACCGTAGGCCCCGGCTCCTTCACAGGGCTCCGAATCGGGGCCGCGACGGCGAAAGGGCTGGCCTTTGCCCTTGCCGTTCCGATCATGCCGCTTTGTACGCTCGAGGTTCTGGCCTATGGCGCGGCCGGCTTCTCCGGTTTGCTCATCCCGATGATGGACGCGCGGCGTTCGCAGGTCTATGCCGCGATATACCGAACGGAAGGCGGACGGCTTGTCTGCGAACGGGAGCCGGAGGCCGCGCCGGCAGAGGCCCTTTGCGATGCGGTCCGCGGACGGACCGAGGACGTCCTGCTCCTTGGAGACGCCTCGCTCCTCTATATGGACAGGTTCCGGGACCGCCTTGGAGCGCAGAGGGTCCGCATCGCGCCCGCGCATATCCGGCAGCTGCGGGCCTCGTCGTCCGCGGCGCTCGCTCTGTTGAAATTTAGCGAGGGGGTTTCGCCGGTTCCGTCCGACCAGCTGAAGATTGCCTATCTTCGAAAACCGCAGGCCGAACGAGAGCGGGAAGCGCGTCTTTCCCGCAAAGGAGAGGCCGATGCCTGAGAATGTATACAGGCCGATTTCTGAGATCGAATACGGGCCGATGCCCGCGGTCGAATGCAGAACCATGCCTGATGTCGAATGCAGAACCATACCTGATATCGAATACCGGGCCATGACGGAGGAAGACACGAAACAGGTCGCTGCGCTGGAAAAGGCCGTCTTCTCCTCTCCCTGGTCGCGGGAGGCCCTTCTGCAGGAGCTTGACGGGACGCGCGGCGCGCACTATATCGTCGCAGCAAGAGGTGGCGAGGTCATAGGCTGCGCCGGGTTCCGCAAAGTGCTGGACGAGGCGTACATAACGAACGTGGCGGTAAAGGAAGGCGAACGCCGGAAGGGCGTCGGCGCGGAATTGCTGCGCCGGATGGACCTGCTGTGCGCCCGCCTCGGGATTTTGCGCCAGACGCTTGAGGTCCGGGTTTCAAACCGGGCGGCGCGAAACTTATATGAAAAACTTGGATTCGTATCAGCCGGCATCCGGCCCGGGTTCTATGAAAAGCCCCGGGAAGACGCCGAAATTATGTGGAAGCAAACAGGAGGACAAGAAAATGCTTTGTCCTGAGAATCTGTGGACAACAGCAGAAGGACAAGAAAATGCTTTGTCCTGAGAATCTGTGGAAAACAACAGGAGGACACGGAAATGCTTTATCCTAAGAATCAGTCGAACTATCTGGCCCCGGCGCTGTTCTCGAACCCGTCCTGCGAATACCGCGGCGCGCCGTTCTGGGCATGGAACATGCGCCTCGATGAGGCGACGATTCGCAGAGAAGTCGGGTATTTCAAGGAAATGGGCATGGGAGGCTTTCATGCGCATGTCCGCACAGGGCTGGATACGCCGTATATGAGCGACGAATATCTGTCGATGGTCGGCGCCGCCCTCGACGAGGCCAAAAAGCAGGATTTGCTGCTCTGGCTCTATGACGAGGACCGCTGGCCCTCCGGCAGCGCGGGCGGTTTCGTGACCAAAAATCCGGATTTCGCGCAGCGGCGGCTTCTGTTCACGGCGTTTCCCAAAGAGGACGCCGAGTTATGGAAGCCAGGTACGCA
>CAYUPA010000164.1:0-2212 GCA_964446565.1 uncultured Lachnospiraceae bacterium | reverse complement strand
CCGGATCAGGAAGCGGACTGGTACGCGTATCTCAACCTGAGTCCAAAGAGCCCGTGGTATAACAACGAGAGCTATGTCAATACGCTCGATAAGCGCGCGATGCAGGAATTCCTGAAGGTTACGCACGAGGCGTATTACAGGAAGTTCGGCGATGAGTTTTCCGGGCGGATTCCGGCCATTTTTACCGATGAGCCGCAGTTTGCCCTCAAGGAGACGCTCACCCTCTGCGATCAAAAGCAGGAGGTGCAGATTCCGTTTACGGACGATCTGGAAGAAACCTACCGGAACGCGTACGGCGAAAGCCTGCTTGCGCATCTGCCGGAAATCTTCTGGGAAAAAGAGGACGGCAGCGTTTCGCTCACGCGCTATCGCTACCACGATCATGTCTGCGAGCGGTTCACCGAAGCGTTTGCCGATACGATCGGAAACTGGTGCGAGGAACATCACATTTTGCTGACGGGGCACATGATGGCGGAGCCGACTCTGGATTCCCAGACCGGGATGCTGGGCGAGGCGATGCGTTCATACCGGGGCTTCGGACTTCCTGGCATCGACATGCTCTGCGATCACAGGGAATACAGCACAGCGAAGCAGGCGCAAAGCGCCTCCCGCCAGTACGGGCGTCCCGGCGTCTTAAGCGAACTCTACGGCGTGACCAACTGGGATTTCGATTTCCGCGGCCATAAGCTGCAGGGCGACTGGCAGGCGGCCCTCGGCGTAACGACGAGGGTTCATCATCTGACCTGGATGGGAATGGAAGGAGAGGCCAAGCGCGACTATCCGGCCTGCATCGGCTATCAGTCGCCGTGGTATAAAGAATATCCGCTTGTGGAGAATCATTTCGCGCGGCTTAATACCGCTTTAACCCGCGGCAGGGCGGTCGTGCGCATCGGCGTCATTCATCCGATCGAAAGCAACTGGTTGTATTACGGATCTAACGAGAAGACCGGGCGGATTCGCGCGGAACTGGAGCAGAACTTTGAGAATCTCATCGAATGGCTGCTCTTCGACGGGCTGGACTTCGATTTTATCTGCGAATCTCAGCTGCCCTCGTTAAACGATGGAAAAGAGGAGCCGGTCTTTACGGTCGGCAGGATGCGGTACGACGTCGTGCTCGTTCCGGCGCTTCACACGATCCGCGCAACGACGCTGGACCGTTTGGAAGCCTTTCAAAGAGCGGGCGGCAAGGTTATTTTTGTGGGCGACGCGCCCCGTTACGTAGACGCGAGACCCTCGCAGCGGGCCGCCGCGCTGATGGCGAAATCGGAGCAGGTTTCCTTCACACGCGGACGGGTGCTGGACGCGCTTGAGCCGTACCGCGAGGTGGAACTCGTTTCTCTCACGGGCCACGTTTCGCAAAACGGCGCCGTCCGGCCCGGCGAGCATACGCGGCATTTGCTGTACCAGCTGCGGGAGGATCACGGCAGTCGGTGGCTGTTCATCGCGCACGGCACCACAATGTCCGATCCCGATCAGCCCCGGAAGGAGACGATTGAAATCCGGCTTCCGGGCGAATGGGACGCGCAGGAATACGATACGATGACGGGCGAAATCCGGGACAGGGCCTGTGAACTGCGCGGCGGGCGCACCTGCATAAAAAGCGATTTCTATGAGCATGACAGTCTGCTCCTTCATCTTGCGCCGGCATCCGGCGCGCGGGAAAGCGGGACCATGGGAATACGAAGCGCCGAAAACGCCGCAGGTCCGGACAAAGAAGAGGAGGAACGCCTTCCGGTTGCGAACATGGTTCCGGTTACGCTCTCGGAGGAGAATGTTCTGCTGCTCGACATGGCGGAATACCGTCTGGACGACGGCGCGTGGCAGAGCGAGGAGGAGATGCTGCGTCTCGACAACAGGATTCGTGAACTCTGCGGCTATCCGTTCCGTCAGAACCATGTCGCGCAGCCCTGGGTAATCCATGAAGAGCAAAAAGCGGAACACCGCGTACAGCTGCGCTTTACCTTTGAAAGCGAAATTCCGCTTTCCGGCACGGACCTTGCGCTCGAGAACCGGCGCATGACCCGGATCGAGCTGAACGGACAGGAAGTAAGCGCCGAGCCTTCCGGCTATTACGTCGACCAGGGCATCGAAACTGTGCCGCTTCCGGATATGCAGGCCGGCACGAATCAAATTGTGCTTACAATCGAATATAACCGGAAGACGAATCTGGAATGGTGCTATCTTTTAGGCGATTTCGGGGTTCGGGTGCGGG
>CAYUPA010000163.1:0-4943 GCA_964446565.1 uncultured Lachnospiraceae bacterium | reverse complement strand
GACGTTATTTTCCTCAGCGAATCGTTTGAATTTTGTGATCAGCTGGGCTGAGCTTACAACGTCGACCAGAAATATGCCGAAGAACAGACCGATGAAAAACGAAAAGGCGAGATTTTTCGACAGCCAGCGCAGGGCGTTCAGAATGTGCGGGTGCACCGCGAAATAGTATACGGCGCCGATAATTGTCCAGATCAGAGAGTATCTCGGGCAGATGATTCCCTGTACATTGCCCCGGTAACGGCTGTAATCCCAAAGGCGAATATTGAAACCTTTCAGCAGAATAAGGCCTGCGATGTATTCCACCAGAGTCATGCAGACCGTCATCAGGAGAAAAAGAAACGTCCGGTTCCAGAATACGCTGGAAATGCCGGTCATGGGTTCCAGCGAGGCGATGAGAAACATAAGACAGAGTCCCACGCCATAGATCGGAAGATACGGCCCCCGGCAGAATCCGGGATTGACCCACCTGTGAGTCAGTCTGGCGGAGGTAAAGAAACGACGATAAAAGAGCTCCATTACCCATCCGCAGGTGGAACCGACGAAGAACAGAAAAGCCAGAATCAGAAAAATACTCATCGGCAGGAGCCCTTTCATTGAAGGAATTAAAAGCGATCGCAGACGAAAAATTCGTAGGCCGCGTCGCCTGCCCCGGGAAGTCCCTCGTGGGCGAAATCCGGATAAACGACGTGTTTTTTGCGGCACTGCAGACGGTTATACACGGCATACTGGGTGGAAGGCGGGCAGACATTATCGAGAAGGCCCGTATTCATTACGACGTCCGCTTTGATTCGGTCCGCTAAGTTCAGATTATCGATATACCCTAATTTTGTGAAGATTTCCTCCTCCCGCTCGTGCTTCGGATCGTAATTGCGGAAATAATAACGAATATCTCTATACGCCCCAACGTCAAGGTCCATGGCCCAGACGCGGCGGTAATCGCACAAAAACGGAACATCGGCTACGCATTTGGAAACCGTCGGCGCAAGAGCGGCGCACGCGAGCGACAGCCCGCCTCCCTGACTTCCGCCGATCGTATAGACCCGCGTTTCGTCCACAGTCTCAAAGGACATCGCGATCTTCGCGAGTTCCGCCGTGTCCAGAAATACATGACGGAAATACAGGTCCTGCGGATCTTCATTATCCAGACCGCGGACGATCGTCCCGTCAAAGGTCGTCCCCTTATAACCGCCGGAATCTTCACTGCTGCCGCCCTGACCGCGGCAGTCCATGGAAAATACCGAAAAGCCGGCTGCGGCATAGCTGATCGAGTCCATCCATGAACCGGCGTTGCCGGAATAGCCGTGGAAACGAAGGACCGCCGGCGCCGGCGCCGTAATTCCTGCGGGCCGGACGTATTTAACGTGAATCCTCGCGTTCCGTACACCGGTAAAATACAGATCGGAAAATTCCAGTCCCGGCGCGCTGAAATTCGCGGGAACGATCTGAACCTCCGGATCGGTCGCTTTCATCTCCGCAAGCGCCTTATCCCAGTATGCGTCAAAATCCGCCGGCCTCGGGGTTGAGCCCATGTACTTCTCCATCTCCCGTACCGGCATATCAAGTATCGGCATAATAGCACCTCCTCAAAAATGCGATTTTCGCAGGCATAGTTTCGCGAAACGCTCTTCGCGCAACGCGCTCCGCATAACGGCTCCGCAACGCGTTTCGCATGATGTGTTCCGCATAACGGCTCCGCAGCGCGTTCCGCGCGTTTTTTATTTCGCTGTCGATTGTATAGCAATTTAGCCCTGTTGTCAATGTATATCGATTATAACGGTTGCGATTTCCCGGACGCGGATATATAATGAGATCAGAGAAGCTGCGGAGGTGCGAGGCGCGGAGCAATCCGTCAGGCGTCTCTTTATCCAGTCATCACGATGTTGATTTTATTTTACTGAACAGGAGGACGATTTCAGTGGAGGAAAAAAAGACCCCCAAAAAGCAAACGCTTTGGGAGACATATACGCCGGAGCAGAAGACCGCGATGGAGGCGTTCTGCGAGGAGTATAAGGAATATATGTCAAAGAGCAAGACCGAACGCGAATGTGTGACCAATATTCTTGCCGAGGCGGAAAGCGCTGGCTACGAGGATATAAACGCCGTCGCGGGACAGGGGAGGACGGTCGCTCCGGGCAGCAGGCTCTATGTGAACAACCGCGGTAAGATGCTGATGCTGGTTCAGCTGGGAAAGGGCACGTTCCGGGAGGGTATGAACATTCTCGGCGGCCACATCGATTCGCCGCGCGTAGACTTGAAGCCGACCCCGCTCTATGAGGACGGCGGCTTTGCCATGCTCAAGACCCATTATTACGGCGGCATCAAGAAATATCAGTGGACCGTGCTTCCGCTGGCCCTGCACGGTTTCGTCGTAAAGAAAGACGGCCGCGGCATTCCGGTCGTCATCGGCGAGGACCCTTCGGATCCGGTTTTCGGCATCTCCGACGTACTCCCGCACATGGATAAAGATCAGCGCACAAAGCCGATCGGAACCGCTTTTACCGGCGAAGACCTGAATATATGTTTCGCAAGCGTCCCCTTCTTGGAGGAGGAGGAAAAGGAACCGCTCATTCGCTGCGTGCTGGAAATTCTTAAGAAACAATACGACATTGACAAAGACGACTTTCTGTCCGCCGAATTCGAAGCTGTCCCCGCGGGACGGGCGCGGGATTTCGGAATCGACCGCAGCATGATCATGGCCTATGGGCATGACGACCGGATTTGCAGCTATACTTCGGCGAAAGCGCAGCTTTCGTTTGCCGCTTCGGTTCCGGAAAAAACGCTGGTGACCCTTCTTGTCGACAAGGAAGAAATCGGCAGCGTCGGCGCGACCGGCATGCAGTCGCGGTTTTTTGAAAACGCGGTCGCGGAAATCATGCAGCTTGCGGGCGAATATTCCGAACTCAATCTCCGCCGCGCCCTCTCCGGAGCCAAAATGATTTCCTCCGACGTGACGAACGGCTTCGACCCGAACTACGCGTCCATTCATGATCCGCACAACGCGCCGTATTTCGGCATGGGTCCGACTCTGCACAAGTATACGGGCGGCGGCGGGACGAGCGGCTCCAACGACGCGTCCCCGGAGTTTATCGCGAATCTGCGCCGCGTTTTCGAAGAGGAGAACATCCATTTCCAGATGGCGGAACTCGGCAAGGTCGATCAGGGCGGCGGCGGGACGATCGCTTACATTATGGGCAATTACAATATGGATGTGATCGATTTCGGCATCCCGGTGCACAACATGCACGCGCCGTGGGAGGTCGCTTCCAAAATCGATATCTATGAAGCGTTTCGCGCCTATAAGGCATTTTTAGCGAGGGCCTGAGAAATCAGACGTCATACTGCGCGTCCAGCTGCTCATTGAGACGCTGGAAGAACGCAAGGGACTTCGCGTCCGTAACGGGCAGTCCGGACTTAAAATACCGGACGCTCCCGCCCTCATGGCCGCGGAGTCCTTTTTCGTCGAGAACTTCGATTAAATGGCGGACCGTGCCTTCGCAGCCGTCGGCGAAATGGATGGCCGGTCCCACGATTTCGCGAAACATTTTGCGGAAATAATTAAAATGCGTGCATCCCAGAACCAGTTCGCCGTAATCCGAAAGACGAAAGGCCGAAAGCTCCTTTTTCAGGTAGTTCCTGACGGCGTCGGATTCAAATTCGCCGCGCTCCGCGAAGACGACGAGCTGCGGAAGCGGAAGCAGGTCCACAAGATGGCGGTCATCGACCCTGTCCATCAGGTGATGCAGCCGCTCCCCCTGAATCGTAACCGGCGTCGCCGCAACAAGAACCCGCTTTTCGCCGCAGTGCGCGACAGCCGGCTTGACAGCCGGCTCCATTCCTAAAATCGGAAGGGCATACCGGCTCCGGAGGCCGTCGATCGCGGCGCTGGTCGCCGTGTTGCACGCAAGAACAATCACACCGGCCCCCTCGCCGATCAGAAACCGGACCGCCGTCTCGACATAGCCGCGAATCTCCTCGCGGGTGCGAAGCCCGTACGGAACGTGGCGCGTATCGGCATAGTACAGAAATCCCTCGTCCGGGAGCTTCTGCATGGCCTGATGCAGAACGCTGATGCCGCCGATGCCGGAATCAAAAAATCCGATTTTCATTATATTCTGTCCTTCCCCGCGCTTCGGGCGGCGGCGGGGGTCCCGGATTCAGGGATCATGCGAAGTCTTCCTTTATTCTGGCAAGAATCGGAATGTCCGCGGGGCAGAACGAATACTGCGGAATTTCCTCCGCCCGAATCCACTTCATGTCGCTGTGTTCCAGAAGCGTCGGCGTTCCCTGTGTGATCCTTGCGTTGTAAAGAGTCAGATGGACGGTCATATCCGGATATTCGTGGACGACGTCCATGTAGACCGGGCCGACCTCCACCGTGACGGCAAGCTCCTCCCGGCATTCCCGAATCAAAGCCTGCTCTGCGGTTTCACCGGGTTCCAGCTTGCCGCCCGCAAACTCCCACAGAAGACCCCGCCTCTTACCGGCCGGCCTGCGGCAGATCAAAAAGCGGTCCCGGTCCCGGATGAGGGCGGCCGCGACCTCCGTCATGCCTGAACCTCCTTCGCGTTTACGTTTCCGCTGTTTATGCCCTGACTGGCCGGATTCAGCGGCAGCCAGTCGATGCCTTTTTTGATGTAGGTATCCCAGAAATCCCATTCGTGCGCGCCCGGACCGACCTCAAAGGTGATGTCGGCGTGGTGCTTCTCCAAAAACCGCACGAAGTCCCTGTTGGTCTCAAGAAGTCCGTCGCGGTCGCCGCAGGCCATATAAACAGCCGGAAGTTCCGCGCCCGCCGCGGTGAGCTGTTCGACGAGGTATTTCGGGTTTTTATCGCTTTTTTCCACCTGGGAAAGATCGCCGAAAAGCGCTTCCGCAAAGTCCCTTCGAGACAGGAAGGAGTCCCCGTCATTGGTGCGGTTCTTGAGGGTTTCGATGAGCAGCGC
>CAYUPA010000162.1:0-4976 GCA_964446565.1 uncultured Lachnospiraceae bacterium | reverse complement strand
GCGGCCGCTTCAACCTCCTCGTCCGTCGCGTCCAGCTTGCTGTAGCGGATGTTCTCCTTCACAGTGCCTGTGAAAAGATGCGTATCCTGCAGAACGATGCCAAGGCTTCGCCTGAGATCGTCCTTTTTGATCTTGTTGATGTTGATGCCGTCATAGCGAATCTTCCCGTCCTGAATATCATAGAAACGGTTGATCAGATTGGTAATCGTTGTCTTGCCGGCCCCTGTGCTGCCGACAAAGGCGATTTTCTGGCCCGGCTGCGCGCAGAGGCTTACGTTATGAAGAACGATTTTCTCCGGATCATATCCGAAATCGACGTCGTCGAAGACGACATTGCCCATAAGTTCGGTGAGCGTCGTCGTACCGTCCCCGTGCGGATGCTTCCACGCCCACAGGCCGGTATGGCGCTCCACTTCCGTAAGGCCCTCCGTCCCGCGCTCGGCGTTTACGAGCGTTACATAGCCGCCGTCCGTTTCCGGCTCTTCATCGATCAGCTTAAAGATTCGCTCCGCGCCCGCAAGCGCCATGAGAATACTGTTAAACTGCTGGCTGATCTGGTTGATCGGCTGTGTAAAACTCTTGTTAAAGGAGAGGAAGCTCGCGAGGCCGCCGAGCGTAAGGCCGCCGATGCCGCGAATCGCCAGCACGCCGCCCAGAATCGCGCAGAGGACATAACTGAGGTTGCCAAGCTGCGCGTTGGCCGGTCCCAGCATGTTTGAAAAGCGGTTCGCGTTGTTCGCGCTGTCAAAAAGCTGATCGTTCAGCCGGTTGAAACGCTCGATATTCTCCTCCTCGTGGTTGAAGACCTTGACGACCTTCTGCCCTCCCATCATCTCTTCGATAAAGCCGTTGATCGCGCCGAGGTCGCGCTGCTGCGCGACAAAGTACCGGCCGCTCAGGCTTCCGAGCTTTCCGGTCACCAGCATCATGAAGACGACCATCAAAAGCGTCAGCGCCGTGAGCGGCACGCTCAGCCTGAGCATGCTGATAAAAACGCTTACGACCGTTATCAGACTCGAGATCAGCTGAGGAATGCTCTGGCTGATCAGCTGGCGCAGCGTATCGATATCGTTGGTATAGACGGACATGATATCGCCATGCGAATGGGTGTCAAAATAGCGGATCGGCAGCGCCTCCATGTGGTTGAACATCTGAATTCTGAGGTCGCGAAGCGTGCCCTGCGTCACGTATACCATAAGCAGGCTTTGCGCGTACGTGGCAATGATGCCCGAAAGAAATAAGACGCAAAGCCGTCCGATCGCCGCGGCGAGAGGCCGGAAATCCGGATGCGCGCTTCCGATAAGCGGCGTGATATAGTCATCGATCAGCGTCTTGATGAACAGCATCCCCCGCACGGTCACGAGGACGCTCACCACGATGCAGATCAGCACCAGAATACAATGAATCAGATAATGCTGGAATACAAAACGCAGCACGCGCTTTAACAGCTGCCACGGATGTTCCACCCTTTTCCCGGGGACACGGCCCCTCGGTCCTCCTGGTCCCGGCATTACAACTCGCCTCCGTTCTGATCGAAATCGCCGCTGCCCTTCGTCTGCGACTCAAAAACATTGCGGTAGATGCCGCAGGTTTCCATCAGTTCCTCATGCGTACCGAATCCGTTGATCTCTCCGTTTTCCAGAACCAGAATCCGGTCCGCGTCCTGCACGCTGGAAATCCGCTGCGCAATGATCAGCTTCGTCGTATGCGGAATCTCTTCCGCAAACGCCTTGCGGATGCGGGCCTCCGTCGCCGTGTCCACCGCGCTCGTGCTGTCGTCCAGAATCAGAATCTTCGGCTTCTTGAGCAGCGCCCGAGCGATGCACAGACGCTGCTTCTGACCGCCGGAGACATTCGTTCCGCCCTGTTCGATGCGGGTATTGTACTTCTGCGGCATCGCCTCGATAAATTCATCCGCGCAGGCAAGGCGGCAGGCGCGCCTGCACTCTTCGTCCGTCGCGTTTTTATCGCCCCAGCGCAGGTTCTCATAGATCGTACCGCTGAAGAGGACGTTCTTCTGCAGCACGACAGACACTGCGTCGCGAAGCGTTTTCAGGTCGTACCTTTGCACGTCGATGCCGCCCACCTCGAGCTCGCCGGCCGTCACGTCGTACAGACGGCTTATCAGATTGACGAGAGAGGACTTGGCGCTTCCGGTCCCGCCGATGATTCCGATCGTCTCGCCGGAGCGGATGCTGAGATTGATGTCCTTTAAGACCGGAACGGCGGAATCCTTTTTATAGCTGAAGTTCACATGGCGGAAGCAGATGCTCCCGTCCGGCACCTCATAGACGGGATTCTCCGGATTGACAAGGTCGCTGTCCTGCTCCAGCACCTCCGTGATACGCTGGGCGCTCGCGACGCTCATCGTGATCATAACGAAAACCATCGAAAGCGTCATCAGGCTCGACAGGATATTCAGACAGTAGGTCAGCAGGCTGAAAAGCTCGCCGGTCGTAAGCGAAGAGGAAACAACCATTTTCGCGCCGATCCAGGCGATCAGCATCATGCAGGAGTAGGTGGTAAGCTGCATCAGCGGGCTGTTCAGCGAAAGGATCCGCTCCGCGTTCACGAACATCTTATACACGGCGCCGCTCGCGCGGTTGAATTTCTCCCGTTCATAATCCTCTTTTACATACGCTTTGACGACGCGGATCGCCGAGACGTTTTCCTGCACGCTTTCATTCAAATCGTCGTATTTCCGGAATACCTGCCGGAAATACCGCATCGTGCGCCTGCTGATTAAAAAAAGACACAGTCCGAGCGCAATCACCGCGACGAGATAAATGCAGGCGATGCGGGCGCTTATGAAAAACGCCATCGTCATCGCGCAGATCATCGTGAACGGAGCTCTTACGCACATGCGCAGAATCATCTGATAGGCGTTCTGCAGATTGCTGACATCGGTCGTAAGGCGGGTGATCAGGCCGGAGGTGCTGTACTGATCAAGGTTCGCAAACGAGAACGTCTGTATGTTCGCGAACATCGCCCGGCGGATATTCCGCGCAAATCCCGTGCTGGCGCGCGCGCCGAAAAAGCCTCCGCCGAATCCGGCGAAGAGGCTTATGACCGCGGTCAGAACCATCAGTCCGCCCATCATGTAGATGTGACGGATATTCCCCGTGTTCACCCCGTCGTCGATGATGGAAGCCATAATCAAAGGCAAAAAGGTTTCCATAATCACCTCGAGCAGCATGAAGCACGGCGTCAGCACTGAATCCCGCTTAAAACCCGTAAGATATTTCGATAGTGTTTTAAGCATATCGGTTCCTTTCTTAATGATTAATTCCTTAATAGTTAACCTTCTAATAACAGGTATTATATGCACGCTTCCGCTCTCTGTCAATACCGATTTCAGGCGAATTTGGCCGCGGGCGATAGAAAAACCGCGCCGCCGCGCGAAAAAGGACTCTCCTGAACCGCCTTCTGCTCATGAGAGTCCTTTCCGAGTACTTCTATCGTACTTGAATCACAGTTTAACAATATTGGCTGCCTGCGGGCCGCGATCGCTCTGGATTACGTCGAATTCGACCTTCTGTCCTTCGTTCAGGGTCTTGAATCCCTCGCCCTGAATGGCTGAGAAATGAGCGAAAACGTCGTCGCCGTTCTCCACGGTGATAAACCCGTAGCCTTTCTCTGCGTTAAACCACTTTACCGTACCAGTCATTCCTGAGTACCTCCCATAATAAATTGGTCCAGAAAAACAAGACTACGCCCTGCCTGTCTTCCTGGACGCGCTGACGTTCCCTATGATAACACCAAAAAAACGGTTATGTCAAGCTGAAAAACGAATTTTATAAAAATAGCGCTGGACGGCGTGGAGATGGAAACAGAGGTGACGCTCCCCGACTTCGGGGACGGGGACGAACCGGAACAGAAGCCCATCGGCTTGTGGGGGCGGCGACATCTGTGGTATCTCAGGGAATACAAAGAGCCGGTCTATATGGAACTGCTGACGAGCGACAGGCTCAACGCCTACCTTGCCGAACTGAACGAGGAAGCCGAGGATATGATTTCCCGGCTGGTAAAGGAGATGGCGAAAGGTGAGGACGTGACCGAAGCAGCCCTCAAAGCGATGGACGCCATGCTGTGGGTTGGGCTAATGAACAACATCCGTAGCCGCGCTGAGGAGGTGGTTTACAACGATTTGATATACGCATAATGTCTATTTGGAAAGGCTGCTGTCGTACTGATGGCGGCTTTTCCTTTTCGACGGGAAGTAGGGCAACATTCCTCACCGAGTTCATCGCGACTCAAAAAAATAGCAAATGATAGTTGACTGTTCACGATTTCGTGATATGATTTAGGAGAGCAAGAGTAGGAGGTTTCGTTTATGCCGGTATTGTCCAGATTCTATGGCGGTATTGTCCAGATTCTATGGTATCATCATTCGTATGTACTTCCAACAGGGGGGAGCACAACCCCGCCGCATATCCATGCTCTTTACGGTGAGGATATGGCAGCAATCGATATTTAAACAGGCATGGTGCTGGAGGGTCATCTGCCGCCCAGGGCGCTCTCAATGGTACGGGAATGGGCGGCAATTCATAAAAACGATCTTCTGCAAATTTGGGAGACGCAGGAGTTCAAGTCTCTTTCTCTCCTTGAGTAAGGAGTTGATATTACTATGTTCCACAAAGTGAAAGCAGTCAATGCTCTGCCGGATCACCGTCTGAGCGTGCAATTTGCTGAGGGAGTAACCAAGATTTACGATGTGAAGCCTCTGTTTGCAAAATGGGCGTCATTCAGAGCGCTGGAACACGACCCTGCATTGTTCTCCGATGTTCGGGTCGATGTGGGCGGTTACGGGGTTGTCTGGAACGATGACATTGATTTGTCCTGCGACGAGTTGTTTGCAAACGGCGACACGGTCAAGACGCCTTTTGACGGACTGATGGCCTTTACCGATGCCACCAAACTATGGGGTCTGAATGAAAGCACGCTGCGAAAGGCGATTGCCTACGGGAAGCTGGTAA
>CAYUPA010000161.1:0-5019 GCA_964446565.1 uncultured Lachnospiraceae bacterium | reverse complement strand
CGGCTACCTTCCGCGCGCGGCGACGCCCTTCGACATGTTCCCCCAGACAAGCCACATTGAAACAGTCTTATTGATGTCAAGAGTGTAAAAAGCCGGCTATTACTGCGTTTTCAGCCCGTCCGGCGACTTGCCGCAGCCTGGCAAAACGGTCTGCGGTAACTTATCCACGGCGGCGCGCCGCGACGCGGATAAAAAATGTGATAACTGAGTTGCTTAAATGAATGTTAAAAAAATTGAAGCTGTGAATTAGACGTCAGACGTGCCGGGTTTCGGATACAGATGTTAAAGATGTCTTTTCTTTATGACAAAGACAACACAGGGAATGTGAGCAATAACGTTTGCCTTGCGGAACCGCGGGCGGTTAAAGAACGATGAAATTGACGTGATATGAAACGGCGCTTAAATCCGACCGGACAGCCGTGATACGGCCGCCGGCATGCCGGGATAAAAAAACAAACATCTCAGAAATCAGCTCTGTGATGTTTGTTTTTTCTTTACGCTTCGATTTCTATTGAGAGGCCGGACTTGAATTCCACGGTGAACCGGCCGGGAAAAACGGTGATCCTGCCAATGAGCTTTTTGACCAGAGTCTCGTCAAACTCCGTAATGCCTGTTTCCTGTCCCGCGATGAAATCCCGCAGCTCTCCGATCCGCCTCATGGTCTCTCCCCTGCGGCGGGTGTCGGTCTCCGACTTTTCCTTCTGTTCGCGGAGCCGGAAAATCTCGTCGGCGATGGCGTCATAGTCCTGCCTGCTGTTCGCCTTCTTTATGAGTTCTTTCTGCAGCTCCTCCAGCCTTGCCTGAATGCCGTCCGGCGAGAGGGTATCGGCGCTGACCACAGCCCTGGCGATGTTCTGCCGCAGGGTTTTCAGGAACGCGCCGCGCTCGGTGAGAATCCGGTTAATCGCCCTGACCGTAATCTCCTTCAGCAGAAGCTCGTTTACCGTCCTGTTGGTGCAGTTTGTTTCCGCGGAACACGGCTCCAGGCGGCTGATGCAGCGCCAGACGACAGACTTGCGTCCGCGGTTGTTCCAGTGGACGCGGCGGTAAAGCTCGCCGCAGGCGCCGCATACAACCATCTGGGCAAAGCAGTGACTGCAGGAGAACCTGCGTTTCCTGCCGGCGGGACCGATATGAACCGCCCGCCTGCGGACAATTTCCGCCTGCACCCGCATGAACAGTTCCTTGGGAATAATCGCCTCGTGGTCGTCCTCGACGTAGTACTGCGGGACGATACCGTTGTTCTTTATGCGTTTCTTTGTCAGGAAGTCGGTGGTGTAAGTCTTCTGAAGCAGTGCGTCGCCCATGTATTTCTCGTTCCGCAGAATCTTGTTTATTGTGGCGGAATGCCACTTTGTTTTACCCGCGCCGGTGAGAATCCCGTCCGCCGTCAGCCCGGCCGCAATCCTGTCCATGCTGGAGCCTTCGAGGTATTCCCGGTAGATACGCTTTACCGTTTCCGCCTGCTCCGGGTCCGCGACCAGGCGTCCTTCCCCGTCCTTGGTATAGCCGAGGAAGCGGTTGTGATTGACCTGCACCTTGCCCTGCTGGAACCGGTACTGAAGCCCCAGCTTGACGTTTTCGCTCATGGACTGGCTTTCCTGCTGGGCGAGACTCGCCATAATCGTAAGGAGCACTTCTCCTTTTGCGTCCAGCGTGTTTATGGACTCTTTTTCAAAATAAACGGGAATATTCTTGTCCTTAAGTTTCCGTATGTACTGCAGGCAGTCGAGGGTGTTCCGGGCAAACCGGCTGATGGACTTGGTGACGACCATGTCGATGTTCCCCGCCATGCACTCGTCAATCATACGGTTGAACTCGCCGCGCTTTTTGGTGCCGGTGCCGGAAATGCCCTCGTCCGCGAATATGCCCGCCGGCTCCCATTCGGGGTTTTTCCGGATGAACTCCCTGTAATGGTCAATCTGCGCCTTGCAGCTGGTTTCCTGTTCCTCGGAATCCGTGCTGACGCGGCAGTAGGCCGCGACACGGAGCTTTTTCCGCTCAGGTTTTTTTACCGTGCTGCCGACCCGCCTTCTCGCCGGAATGATCATAACGCTGCCCATCAGATTCCCTCGCTTTCAATGAGGCTGTATAAGTATTCCGCCTGCAGTACCGGATTGTCATACTGTTCTTCCGCCTCCGCGAACCGGAACCGGACGGGCGGCGCGGGAGGTTCCGGCTCCTTTTTCAGCTTCAGTCTGCCGAGCCTCCCGGCGCGTTCCAGACGCGTCTTCTCCGCCCTGTCGAACGTCTCCCCGTCGATGATTGCCGGGTAGAAAGAGTCTCCGAGGTAGCGCCTGTTTTGCATTATGTGTTTTGCCGAACAGTGATAAGTCACAATGCCCGCTTCGGAGGCCGCCTTTGACTGCGCCATGCCCGCCAGGTAATTCTCATAAAGCTTTCTGATCTTCCCGGCCGCTTCTTCGTCAATCACGGCGCGCCCGTTTTCGATTCTGTATCCGTAAGGCGTATGGCCCATCCCGTCACACCCTTTCCTTAAGCGTCAGACCGCATTTCAGTTCAAAGCGCACGTCGTCCCTGGAACGGACAACGACGCGGTTTACGAAGCTTTGGAATAACTCCCCGTCGAATTCCCGCAGCATCGCGCTTTTCTCCGCGAAACGTATGAGCGCCGCCGTCTCGGCCGCTCTTGCCGCGCCGCCCGAGACCTCGTTCTTCAGGGCTTCGGCCTCTTTGCGGAGACTGTCCGCCTGCGAGAGCAGTCTGTTTGTTTCCTGACAGCAGAGCGCGCTGTCGATGATTCCCCGCGCCAGGAGCCCGGTAAGCGTTTCGCGCTTTTCGGCGTTCTGCGCCATCCGCGTCTTTATCCGCTGAATGCGTCCTAGGGTTTCGTCCGCCGCGGTGTTCTTAATCGCTTTCAGGAACGGCTTCAGTATACGGCGGCGGGAGAAGATCAGCTTGTTCATCATAGTGCAGAAGGCTTGCTTTAACGCCTCGTCCCTGATAAAAAGCACGCCGCATCTGTTTTTCTCGCGGAGGTGCGTGCCGCAGCACCACGCCGTGTATTTGCGGTCCGCGCCGCTGTGTATCCGCCGCCTGAACACTCCGCCGCATTCGCTGCAGATGATTCTGCCGGAGAAGACGCAGCGGTTCCGGTATTTCCCCGAGCCCGGGGTTATGCCTTTTTCGGACGCCCTCTGCCGGATAAACGCGCGCGCCGCTTCGAAATCCTCCCTGCTTATGATCGGCTCGTGGTGATCCCTGACCAGGTACCGCGTCCTCTCTCCGTGATTGCCGTGCCGGACAAACCGCGAATCGGAGTATGTCTTTTGAAAAAGGCAGTCGCCGGTGTATCTCTCGTTTGAAAGCATTCCGCGAATCGTAGAGGCGCTCCACCGCCCCTTTCGCATGGCGGGAACCCCGCGCCGGTTCAGAGCGTCAGCGATCGCGTCCGTTCCGCTGCCCGAGAGCAGAGCGGCGAAAATCTCTTTTACCACCGCCGCCTGTTCAGGATTGACGGCCAGCCGCTCACCGTCCCATTCGTAGCCGTACGGGGGGCTGCTGCATTTGAAAGTTCCGTTTTCAAACCGCTTCAGAACCGACCACTTGCTGTTTTCCGATATGGAAACCGACTCCTCTTCCGCCAGGCCGGAGAGAACCGACAGAAACAGCTCGCTCTTCATAGAGCCGGTGTTGATGTTTTCCTTCTCGAAATAAACCGGAACGCGCAGCGCGAGCAGTTTTCTGACCAGCTCGAGACAGTCGGCGGTATTCCGGCAAAACCGGCTTATCGACTTCGTGACTATGATATCGACCTTCCCCGCCTTGCAGTCCCGGATGAGCCGCCTGAGTCCGGGGCGTTTCTCTTTCTTTGTGCCGCTGACGCCTTCGTCGCAGTAGAGACCGGCGGGTTCCCAGTCATCCCGGGACGCGATCAGGCTTTCGTAGTGTGTCTTCTGAGCTTCGAGACTCTCAAGCTGCGCGCCGGAATCCGTGGAGACGCGGCAGTAGGCCGCCGCCCTGATTTTCCCGGCCCCGGGCTCCGGACCCGCCGTTTCCGCGATTTTCGTTATTTTTTTCAAACCGCGCTCCTCCTTTCCGCGCGTCTATATGTCACTCTAAAGCGGCCGCTTATCAAGGTATCCGCGGCATTATTTCCGCGAACAAAGGAGAAAAGGTTTCCCGGTTGACGGCGGTTAATCTGCCGAATTCGGCTTCGGAGATCAAGCCGCGCTCAAACATCTTTTTCGCGATATCCTGCGCCCTGCGGTAGTCCAGTTCGTTTCGCAGCCGTTCCGTTGTGAAATATCCGGACCCGGCGTCCTCGGTTCCGGTTTTCAGCCGTGATTTCATACGTGCGGCACCCCCCTTCGCGTATTCCGTCAAAGGGAAACGGCGGATTCCGTACCCCTTCCGCCGGAAGGTGTCAGTCCTTCATGTAAAAATCGCAGACATATCCGTCCGCGCGCAGCTTCAGGCCGGGGGCCCAGTCCGGCGTCCCGCCCATCTGTTCGCGGATCGCGTCAAGGGAGACATCCGGGCCCGCTTCTATGACAAGTTCGTCGTGTATGTGCATGACGATTGAGCAGTTCCGCAGTGTCTTCATGGCGTGGCAGAGGATGTCGCGGGAAGTCGCCTGGACGATGTTTTCGACGAACTTGGGGCCGTAGGATTCTATGCGCTCCCATTTCTTTGCCGCGCCCGCGCCCTCGTAAGTGACGCACTCCCCTCCGAAACGGTTCACGCCGATGCGCGGTCTTACGTAGGCGAGATCCCTGCCCGAGGGCAGAGTGATGAAAAGCAGTCCGGATTTACAGGAAAAAGTCAGACCGTAGCCCCGGGATGTCCGTCTGTACTTCACCGCGTCTGTGACGGCCCGGTCCGCGTCGCGCCAGAACTTCACGATGCGCGGGTTCTCCCGCCGCCACGCGTTTACAAGCGGCCGCAATTCGTCCTCTTTCAGCCCCGTCTCAAGAGCCCCCATCGCTTTTAAAGCTCCGGCCGAGCCGCCGTAGCCGAGCGCGAGTTCGGCGATCTTGCCTTTCTGCCGCAGGTGTC
>CAYUPA010000160.1:0-5022 GCA_964446565.1 uncultured Lachnospiraceae bacterium | reverse complement strand
CGCTTCAAGACTTGCGGGCAGAATCCGTCCGCAGATATCGACGTCCAGATATTCCACCTCATACCCCTCGTTTCGCAGCATGGCAAGCGGCTGCGACGTCGCGGGATGCTCGCCCGGCGCCGTTAAAACATGCCGTCCGCGCTTTCCGAGAAGGGCCGCGGCGCCCCGGATCGCCGCGTTGGAGGATTCGGTCGCGCCGGAGGTGAAATAGATTGTCTCCGGCTGTACGCCTAATACCTCCGCGATTGTCTCCCGCGCGCCGTTTACGCACTTCTCCGCCTGCTGCCCCTTGCGGTGCAGGGAGGAAGGATTGCCGTATGTCTCCCGTAAAACCTCGTTCATGCGGGCGATGACACCCTCGCTCGGACGGGTCGTCGCCGCGTTGTCCAGATAAATTTCCCTCATGCCGTCTCTCCGTTACATCTGATCAAAATGATATAAAAGCAGGGCCGCCGCCGTCATGCCGGCCGTTTCCGTCCGGAGAATCCTCTGGCCCAGTCCGACCGGGACGGCGCCCGCTCCTTGAAGGAGCTCCGCCTCGTCTTCCTCCCAGCCGCCTTCCGGGCCGATCAGGACCGCGGCGCGCTCCGGTCGTTTCGGAACCGCGGATAACACTGTTTTCAGCGAGCGCGCCGTCTCCTTCTCATAAAAAAGGAGCGCGAGGTCGTACCGGGACAGGGCTTTTGCGCATTCCGCAAGCGTAAGGCCCGGATGCACGGCGGGAATCCGTCCCCGCTCCGCCTGTTTCGCCGCGGACTCGGCGATGTTCTGCCAGCGTTTTATCTTCTGCTCCTCTTTCTGCGCCTCATAGCGGACGACGCAGCGCCTCGTCCAGAGAGGCACGAAATCAT
The DNA here is from genome assembly GCA_964446565.1 of uncultured Lachnospiraceae bacterium. GTDB lineage: Bacteria > Bacillota > Clostridia > Lachnospirales > Bianqueaceae > CAYUPA01. The sequence goes on along the minus strand of CAYUPA010000160.1, from coordinate 4,171 downwards.
ACATGCCGATCTCCACGCCCTTCTGTATAATCCAGTCCATTTTATCACGTTTCGGCATTCCCTGAAAGAGGGTAATTTGCGTTTCCGGTTCGGAAACGGACGGCCTGCGGCTTACGATCTCGCAGCGAATTTCGTCATCCGCGGCTTTAACGATCCGGGCCTCCCTGTAACGTAAAACATGGAGGATATGGTGAACGTTCTCACGAAGGGTCAGAACGTCTCCCTGCCTATCCTCCATGCGGATAAAAAACCGTGCCATAGAAATCTCCATTCCGGAGCGGTGGTACAATCGCGGCTGTTTGTGACGCTCCGGAACAAACAGCCATGGGAAAGCCAGGCCGAAAGGTCTGGCTTTCCCATTTTCCCATTATCTTACAATTCTTGTTTCCGGGACAAAACGGCGGCCCAGCCGCCCTTCTCCTCTGTCTTTACGATGGTGTATCCGCTTTCCGTAAGGGCCTTTTCCACATCGCCGAGCCGGTCCTCGATAATGCCGGATGAAAGAAACCAGCCGTCCGGCTGTAAGACCGCAGGGACAGCCGGGGCAAGCGCGATGATCACATCCGCGATGATGTTCGCGACGACTATATCGGCCCCATTTTTCCGGTAGGAAGGAACTTTCAGCAGATCGCCCTGCAGGACCTCGACCGCGGATTCCACCTGATTCGCCGCGACATTCTCCTTCGCGACGCGGACCGCGTCTGCGTCAATATCGGAACAAACGACTTTTCCCGCGCCGAGTTTGGCCGCCGCAATCGCCAGAATTCCGCTGCCCGTGCCGATATCATAGACGGTTTCACCGCCCTGTATGAGCTCTTCCAGCATCGTAATGCACATTGCCGTCGTTTCATGCGTCCCGGTTCCAAAGGCCATTCCGGGGTCCATCCGGATTAAAACCTCTCCCGGAACCGGTTCGTCCGCCTCTGCCCATGACGGAACAATATGGATGCGCTGTCCGAGGCGGAACGGCGTATAATATTTTTTCCAGGCGTTCGCCCACTCATCCTCATTCTTTACGCAGACTTCAAGACGTCCTTCGCCGATCGGAAGATAGAGAGCGATGTTTGCGAGGCCGTCTTCAACGCGCTCCGTAAGGGCCTCCAGCGCGGTCTCCGTCGGAACCGCGGCGAAGGATACGTAAAACCGGACAAGGACCTCCTCCGGATTCATTGCCGCAAGCAGGTCTTCATCGATATAATCCCAGGAGGCGGGTTCCTTTTTCTGCCGGAGGATATCCCCGGGGTCGGTAATTTCAACGCCCTGAATGCCCGGTATCTGCTCCAGCATGTAGCTGACGGCCTCAACCGCCTCGGACACGGTATGGATCGTAATCTGATACCAGTTCATCCTCCGCCTCCCCGTTTACTTCCATTTTTTGAAAAACGACTTTTTCTCCGGGGAAACGTCCTCGCCCATAGAGGACGCGAACTGGCGGAGAAGCTGTTTCTGCTCTTCATTGAGCTTTTTCGGGACCTCGACGTTGACCGTCACATACTGATCGCCGCGCTGCTGGTTGTTGCGAAGATACGGAATGCCCTTGCCGCGCAGGCGGAAACGGGTTCCCGTCTGCGTTCCTTCTTCGATTCTATATTTTTCCGATCCGTCCAGCGTCGGCACCTCGATTTCGTCGCCCAGCGCCGCCTGCGCGTAACTGATCGGAATGGAGCAATAAACGTCGTTTCCCTGCCGGGAGAAAAAGGGATGCGGCTTGATCGTGACGGTCATGAATAAGTCGCCGTTCGGACCGCCGTTGGCGCCGGGCTCGCCGAGACCGCTGCGGCGGATGCTCTGTCCGTTGTCGATGCCGGCCGGCACCGCGATTTCAAAGGTTTTGCGGACCCGCATGCGGCCCGCGCCATTACATTTCGGGCATTTTTCCCGAATGAACTGTCCCGTGCCGCCGCACCTTGAGCAGGGACGGACGCTCGTCATGGAACCGAACATCGTCTGCTGCTGCACGCGCACCTGCCCCGTGCCGTGGCACTGAGGACAGCTCTCCGGTCTCGTTCCTCTTTTCGCGCCGCTGCCGCCGCACTCGCTGCAGTTGTCATAGATCCAGAGGTCCACGTTCTTTTTGCAGCCGAAGGCCGCCTCCACGAAGGAAAGCTCCAGTTTGGTCTGCACGTCGTTTCCCTTGGCGGGGCCGTTTCGCCTGCGTCCGCCGCCTCCGCCCATGCCGCCGCCGAAAATATCGCCGAAAATGTCGCCAAAGATATCGCCCATGTCGCCAAACCCGCTGAATCCGCCTTCGCCGCCCATGCCGCCTTCAAAGGCGCTGTGCCCGAACTGGTCATACTTCGCCCTTTTCTCGGGATCGCTCAGAATCGCGTAGGCTTCGGAGGCTTCCTTGAATTTGGCTTCCGCTTCCTTGTCGCCCGGATTGGCGTCCGGATGGTATTTTTTGGCAAGCGTTCGGTACGCTCTTTTAATTTCGTCTTCCGAGGCGCTTTTCGAAACGCCGAGCACCTCATAATAATCTCTTTTTTCCGCCATCTGAATTCCCCGCTATACTCAAGGAATGCCGACGCGTTGCCGCGCCGGCCTCCTGTATTCTGTAATCAAGTGTCTGACTTTACGACGCGAAGCGGCGAGGCCGGAAGGACAGGAGTCCTGTCCTGAAAGGAGTCCTGTCCTGAAAGGATCTCTTTCCTGAAGGAACCTCTTTCCTGAAGGAACCTCTTTCCTGAAGGAACCTCTTTCTTTCGTTCATCAGACCTCATTAAAGTCCGCGTCCACTACGTCGTCGTCCGGTCCGGCTCCGCCCTGCGGGCCCTGTCCCTGCGGGCCGCCGCCCTGCGGACCTCCCTGCGGGCCCTGCTGCTGGTACAGTTTCTGGGCCATCGCGTTCACGGCCTCCGTCAGCCGCTCCGTACCGGCTTTCAGCTCCGCCGCCTGCGCGTCCGTCGGCGTCTGCTGCTTCGTCTTCTCGAGAAGCGACTTCAGAGAATTCATTTCTTTTTCAATCTGGCTCTTATCGGCCGGATCGATCTTATCGCCCAGTTCCTGAAGGGTCTTCTCGGTCTGGAAGACCATCGAATCCGCCTGGTTTTGAATGTCGATCGCTTCCTTGCGTTTCTTATCCTCAGCCGCGAAGCGCTCCGCCTCTTTTACGGCGCGGTCGACTTCTTCATCCGACAGATTTGTCGAAGCGGTAATCGTAATGTTCTGCTCCTTGCCGCTGCCAAGGTCCTTTGCGGTCACCTTGACGATGCCGTTCGCGTCGATATCGAACGTCACCTCGATCTGCGGCACGCCGCGCGGCGCCGCGGGAATCCCGTCCAGACGGAACCGTCCCAGCGTCTTGTTATCCTTTACCATCGGACGCTCGCCCTGTACGACATGGATATCCACCGCCGTCTGATTGTTCTCCGCCGTGGAGAAAATCTGGCTCTTCTTCGTCGGAATCGTCGTATTTCTCTCGATAAGAGGCGTTGCCACGCCGCCCATCGTCTCGATGCCAAGGGTCAGCGGAGTTACGTCAAGAAGAAGGATATCGCCGGCGCCTTCTTCGCCGCTCAGCTTGCCGCCTTGAATCGCGGCGCCGATCGCGACGCATTCGTCCGGGTTGAGGGCCTTCGAGGCGTCTTTTCCCGTGATCTTCTTCACGGCATCCTGCACCGCGGGAATTCGGGTGGAACCGCCGACCAGCAGGATTTTATCCAGTTTCGATGCTGTAAGGCCCGCGTCGTTTAACGCGTCGCGCACAGGCCCCATCGTCCGCTCGACCAGATCGGAGGTCAGACGGTCGAAATCCGCCCGGGTCAGCGTCATGACCAGATGCTTCGGCTCCGAAGAGGCCGTCACGGTGATGAAGGGGAGATTAATCTCGGTCGAGGTCATGGTCGAAAGCTCCTTCTTGGCCTTCTCCGCGGCTTCCTTAAGGCGCTGCATCGCCATTTTATCCGAGCTTAAATCGATTCCCTCGTTCTTTTTGAATTCCGCGATCATGTGGTCGATGATCCGCTGATCGAAATCATCGCCGCCCAGATGATTGTCGCCGCTGGTCGCCAGTACCTCGATGACGCCGTCGCCGATCTCGATCAGAGAAACGTCGAAGGTGCCGCCGCCGAGATCATAGACCATGATCACCTGCTCTTTTTCGTTGTCGAGGCCGTAGGCGAGCGCCGCCGCCGTCGGCTCGTTGATGATGCGCTCCACCTCGAGGCCCGCG
>CAYUPA010000159.1:0-5030 GCA_964446565.1 uncultured Lachnospiraceae bacterium | reverse complement strand
AAAAACTTCCTCCGCGTGATTGTAAGAACAAGTTTGCAAAACGGGCGAAACAGGGGTATAATCAAGGAGAAATAACACAAAGGGAAGTTTTTTCAATGAAGAAAAAAGCAATGGATATGACGAAGGGTCCGATTGTCTGGCAGTTGGTGCTGTTCGCCTTTCCCCTGATGGTTGGAAACCTTTTCCAGCTTCTGTACAATACCGTTGACAGTCTGATCGTCGGCAATTTTGTGAGTATGCAGGCCCTGGCCGCGGTCGGCTCGACGGGGCCGATTATCAATACGCTTGTGGGCTTCTTTATGGGACTGTCGACCGGCGCGGGCGTCGTCATATCGCAGCACTTCGGCGCGAAGGACGACGCCGGCGTCCATGCGGCCGTCCATACGACGATTCTGCTGGTTCTGATCCTCGGCGTCGTTTTCACCTTTCTTGGCGTTTGGATTACGCCGTTCATGCTGCGCTTTAACCGGACGCCGGCCGATGTGTTTCAGGATTCCGCCGCCTACCTCAGAATTTATTTCGCGGGCATTCTCGGGCTGATGCTCTACAACATGGGGTCCGGCGTTCTGCGGGCGGTCGGCGATTCCAGGAGGCCGCTGTACTTCCTGATTTTCTCCTCGATTCTCAATGTCGGACTGGACCTCTTGTTCGTCCTTGCCTTTCACCTCGGGATTCGGGGCGTCGCCTATGCCACCATCATTTCCCAGTGGGCCTCCGCGATTCTTGTTCTTTATGTCTTAAGCCGGACGCACGAAAATTACCGCCTGATTTTAAAAGACCTGCGCATCGATCCGGCCGTTTTGCGCTCTGTCATCCGCGTCGGCATTCCCGCCGCGATTCAGCAGGCGATCACGGCGTTTTCGAACGTATTCGTTCAGTCCTATATCAACTCGTTCGGTTCCGCCTGCATGGCCGGCTGGACGTGCTATTCCAAAATTGATCAGTACGTGCTGCTTCCGGTGCAAAGTCTTGCGCTGGCCTCGACGACCTTTGTAGGGCAAAATGTCGGGGCGCGCCAGATGAGCCGCGCGCAGCAGGGAATACGGGTTTCCATGATCCTTTCCATCAGCGTGACCGCGGTTCTGAGCGTTTTGCTGATGCTCTTTGCGCGCCCCATGATTCGTCTTTTTAATAAGACGCCGGAAGTGCTGGAGTACGGAACGATGTTCCTGCGCGTTTTCTCGCCGTTCTATACACTCTGCTGCATCAATCAGATTCTGGCCGGCGCTCTGCGGGGCACAGGCGATTCAAAAGGTCCGATGTATATCATGCTGTGTTCTTTTGTACTGTTCCGGCAAATCTACCTCTATATTGGAACGCGTTTTATCAAGTCCGTGATGTTCGTCGGCTTCGGGTACCCGGTTGGCTGGCTCGTCTGCAGCGTCTGGATGCTCCTGCATTATTTCCGCAAACGGAAGCAGTGGAAAACGAATCCGCCGGTCCAGTTGACGTAAGGAGACAAGACAATGCCTGTACCGGATATGCTTCGCGGCGAATCTGTCAATCCCGCCGAGGCTGGCAGCGGGGCCTCTCTTCGCACGGACGGCGAGGAGGGCGCTTCCCTGAGCGCCTGCGCCGCTTTGCTGCACGGGAGTCTTCCGGACCCGGAGCGCCTGCGGATGAGTTCGCCGGTCGCGCTGGCGTTTGTCGGCGATTCGATTTTTGACCTGTATCTGCGTACGCGGCTGGTAAGCCGCAGCGGATGGCCGCCCCGGGAGCTTCACAGAAGAGCCTCGCGCTACGCCAACGCGGGGGCGCAGGCGGCCATGGTAAAAAATATTGAAGAAATGCTGACCGGGGAGGAGCGGGCTGTGTTTCGCCGCGGCCGCAACGCGAAAACATACTCCATGCCGAAGAACGCGAAACCGGAGGACTACCGGTTTGCCACCGGGTTTGAGGCCGTGCTCGGATATCTTTTCCTCTCGGGCCGCGACGCCCGCCTGCTTGAACTGATGGACGCGGCGGTTCAAAGCATCAAGGAGAATTCGCTCATTTTATGAAACCATCTTTTATTATCGGCCGCAACGCCGTTGCGGAGGCGCTCCGTTCGGGCCGGACCCTGCATAAGGTTTATATGCTCAAGGGCCCCTGTACGGGATCGATGATTCCGCTTGCGGCCCAGCTTCGGGATGCGAACATTCCGATTGTGGAGCGCAGCCGGAGAGAGCTAAACGAAATGTGCGCGGGCAATCATCAGGGGATCATCGCCGAAACGGACCCTTATTCGTACGCAACGGTCGAGGAGATTCTGGGCCGCGCCAAAGCGAAGAACGAGCCTCCGTTTCTTCTGATTCTGGAAAGCATTCAGGATCCGCATAATCTCGGCGCGATCCTCCGGACGGCGGAAACGGCGGGCGTTCATGGCGTTATCATTGGAAAAAACAGGTCCGCCGGCCTGACGGACGCCGTTGCGAAAACAGCGGCCGGCGCGCTCGAATATGTGCCGGTCGCGCAGGTGACCAACCTTGTGCGGACGATTGACACGCTGAAGAAAGAGGGCCTTTGGGTCGCCTGCGCCGATATGGACGGAGACCGGATCTATGACGCCGATCTAAAGGGGCCGCTCGCCCTCGTGATCGGAGGAGAGCAGGAAGGAATCGGCCGGCTTGTCCGGGAGCACTGCGATTTTGCGGTTAGTCTTCCAATGAAGGGACACATCACTTCGCTGAACGCCTCGGTCGCCTGCGGCATTATCGTCTATGAAGCGCTCAGGCAGAGAGGAGAGGACCATGAACAAAGAAGCCCCGCGGGATGAGGAACTGATTCTCAGGATACGCTCCGGCGGGTCCGGCGCGAAAGACGCGATGGAAATTCTGCTCACGCGCTACAAGGATTTTGTAAAGAGCAGGACACAGCCTTATTTTCTGACCGGGGCGGACCGCGACGACATCATTCAGGAGGGGATGATCGGCCTGTATAAAGCGATTTTAAGCTATGACGAAAAGAAGGAGAGTTCCTTCCGCGGTTTTGCCGATATCTGCATCCGCCGCCAGATTCTGACGGCGGTCAAAAATTCAACAAGGCTGAAGCATTATCCGCTCAATTCCTCCGTTTCCCTGAACAGTACGATGCAGGAGGAAGAGGACCGTGAGACGAGCCTGATGGACCTTTTGACGACGAACAGCATCGTCAACCCGGAGGAAATCTATATCAGCAAGGAAAACCGGCGGCATATTGAGGAGGAGATCGTAAACCGGCTGAGCGGTCTCGAACAGAAGGTCCTGAGCCTGTATCTTTCCGGCATGGACTACCGGGAGATCGCGTCCGTCCTCGGCAAGCCGTCAAAATCCATTGATAACGCGCTGCAGCGCATACGCAGGAAGGTATCGGACATCGTATTCGGTTCCGGGCGGTAAGGAGGCTGCCGGATTCTTTATTTCCCGCCTGTTGACAACGGATTAAAATATATTATAATAGAAATAAGCACGGAGGAAAAAGGAGGGATACGCATGAGCATCCTGCTTTCTGTTGACGCGCAGAACTGGGTCTATCTCTGGATCGTGGTTTTGCTGGCGACGGTGATCCTTGAGGCGGTGACGATGCAGCTTACATGCATCTGGTTCACCTTTGGAGCGCTTGGGGCCTGGATTCTGTCCCTCTGCGGCGCCCCGCTGTGGAGTCAGTTCCTTGTTTTTGCGCTCCTGTCGCTTCTTCTTCTGGTTCTTACCCGTCCGATCGCCATAAAGTACCTGAAGCCGAAGATCGTAAGAATGAATGCCGACGCCGTCCCGGGCAAGACGGGCGTCATTACGGAAGCGGTTCATCCGGATGAGGGGACAGGGCTGATCAAGGTCGAAGGGCAGATCTGGTCCGCAAAGCCGGAGGACGGGAAGAAGACTTTCGAAGTGGGCGACCGGGTGAAGGTCGTGCGGATTGAAGGCGTAAAAGCGGTAATTCGCTCCCTGTAGGGAGCTCGAAATAAAAAAAGGAGGGGGAACATGATTTTTATTATCACCGTACTTGTGATACTCGCGCTCATTCTGGCCTGCAACATCCGGATTGTGCCGCAGGCGAACGCCTATATCGTCTCCAGACTCGGCGCCTACAAGGAGACATGGGAGGTCGGGCTTCATTTAAAGGTCCCCTTCATCGACCGTATTGAGAGAAAGGTCAATTTGAAGGAGCAGGTGGCGGATTTCCCGCCGCAGCCTGTGATTACAAAGGATAATGTCACCATTCAGATTGACACGGTCACTTTCTTCCAGATCACGGATCCGAAGGCTTATACCTACGGCGTGGAGAAACCCATGGTGGCGATTGCCAATCTGTCTGCGACGACGCTTCGGAATATCATCGGAGATCTGGACCTCGAGGAGACGTTTACGTCCCGCGATATTATCAATACCAAGATGCGCACGATTCTTGACGAGGCGACCGATCCCTGGGGCATCAAGGTCAACCGCGTCGAGGTTAAGAACATCATTCCGCCGCAGGAGATTCAGCAGGCCATGGAGAAGCAGATGAAGGCGGAGCGCGAGAAGCGCGAATCCATTCTGCGCGCGGAAGGCGACAAGAAGTCGCTGATTCTTGTCGCGGAAGGAAAGAAGGAATCGCAGATTCTGGAAGCCGAGGCGGAGAAGCAGGCAACGATCCTGAACGCGGAAGCCCGCAGGGAAGCGCGGATTCGCGAGGCGGAAGGCGAGGCGGAGGCCATTCTCAAGGTGCAGCAGGCAACGGCGGAGGGCATCCGGATGCTGAAGGAAGCGAATCCCGACAGCAACGTAATTTCCCTGAAAGGGCTCGAGGCTTTCGCCAAGGCGGCGGACGGCAAGGCGACGAAGATCATCATTCCTTCGCAGCTGCAGTCCCTCGCGGGGCTTGTAACCTCGGCCGTGGAAATCGGAAAGACTTCGCTGGCGGAGAATCAGTAAACGCGAAATCAGGGAAACGTAGAATCAGGAAAACGTAGAATCAGGGAAACGCGAAATCAGAAAAACGCGAAATCAGGGAAACCCAAAAATCAAAACAGGGCTGCGGTGCAACCGTTTCATCTTGCATCGCAGCCCTGTTCCGTTTTCAGGAGTTTCGGC
>CAYUPA010000158.1:3634-5039 GCA_964446565.1 uncultured Lachnospiraceae bacterium | reverse complement strand
GGACTTCAATTATGAAGTATCCCGCAGCCTCGCCGCGTGCGAGGGCGCGGTTCTGATTGTGGACGCCGCGCAGGGCGTGGAGGCGCAGACGCTCGCGAATACCTATCTCGCGATGGAGCACGATCTTACGATTCTCCCTGTGATCAACAAAATCGATCTTCCCGCGGCGGACCCGGAGAGAGCAAGGCGCGAAATCGAGGACGTCCTCGCGGTCGACGCTTCGGATGCGCCGCTGATCTCCGCCAAAATGGGAACCAATATCGAAGAGGTTCTGGAAAAAATCGTAAAGGTCATTCCCCCGCCGGACGGCGATCCTGACGCGCCGTTAAAAGCGCTGATTTTCGATTCGCTTTACGATTCCTACCGGGGCGTCATCGTTTTTATCCGCCTCTTCGACGGGGTGATGCGCCCGGGAATGAGGGTGCGGATGATGGCCTCCGAACAGGAATACGAAGTGGTCGAGGTCGGATATATGGGGGCGGGGCGCCTGATCCCGGCGGATGCGCTGTCTGCGGGCGAGGTCGGATATTTTACGGCCAGCATCAAGGACGTGCGGCATACGCGGGTCGGCGATACCGTGACCGGGGCGGACAGCCCTGCGCCATGCCCGCTTCCCGGCTATAAAAATGTCCAGTCCATGGTGTTCTGCGGCATCTATCCGGCCGACGGCTCGAAGTATCCGGACCTGCGGGACGCGCTGGAGCGGCTGAAGCTGAACGACGCGTCGCTGCGGTTTGAAGCGGAAACCTCAACGGCGCTGGGATTCGGGTTCCGCTGCGGGTTTCTGGGCCTTCTGCATCTTGAGATCATCGAGGAGCGTCTCGAGCGGGAATTCAATCTCGATCTGGTGACGACCGCCCCGGGCGTGATCTATAAGGTGTATAAGACGGACGGCACGTCCGCGGAGCTTTCCAATCCGTCCGAAATGCCCGATCCCGCGGAAATCCGCTACATGGAGGAGCCGATCGTCCGCGCGGAGATCATGACGCCCGCTTCCTGCATCGGCTCGATCATGGAACTGTGTCAGGAGCGGCGCGGCGAATATCAGGGAATGGAGTATATCGAAGACACCCGCGCGATTCTGACGTATCACATGCCGCTCAACGAGATTATCTACGATTTCTTTGACGCCTTAAAGTCCCGCAGCCGCGGCTACGCCTCGTTCGACTATGAACTTAAAGGCTACCAGCGGTCCGATCTTGTCAGGCTGGACATTCTGATTAACCGGGAGCCGGTCGACGCCCTGTCCTTTATCGTACATGAATCCAAGGCGTACGAGAGGGGACGCAAAATTGCGGAAAAGCTCAAAAACGAGATTCCCCGGCACCTGTTCGAAATTCCGATTCAAGCCGCGATCGGCGGCAAGGTTATCGCCCGCGAAACCGTAAAAGCACTGCGTAAGGAC
>CAYUPA010000158.1:0-3624 GCA_964446565.1 uncultured Lachnospiraceae bacterium | reverse complement strand
GATGTGCTGGCCAAGTGTTACGGCGGCGATATCACGCGCAAAAAGAAACTTCTGGAGAAGCAGAAGGAAGGGAAAAAGCGTATGCGGCAGATCGGCAATGTCGAGGTGCCGCAGGAGGCGTTTATGAGCGTTTTAAAGCTTGACGATGAAACCTGAACCGCCTCTTGAAATCTATGTGCATATTCCGTTTTGCCTTCGCAAATGCGGATACTGCGATTTCCTTTCGTTTTCCGACTGCGGCGCGAAAGAAGCGTATCTGAGGGCGCTTCGTGAGGAAATCCGTTACGCCGGGAAGGCCGCGGCGGGCCTTTACGCGGTGCGCTCGGTTTTTATCGGCGGCGGGACGCCCTCGATCCTGTCCGAAAGCGAGATCGGCACGCTTGCGGAGGCGCTTGCGCAGAGCTTTGCCGTTCCGAAAGGGGCGGAATGGACGCTCGAAGCGAACCCGGCCACGTTCGACAGAAGGAAGGCTCTTTTCTGGCGCTCGTGCGGCATCAACCGCGTCAGTATGGGTGTGCAGACTTTTTCCGACCGCCTGCTTCGGCGCATCGGCCGCGTCCATACCGCGGAACAGGCCCGGAAAGGGTTCTGGACGCTGCGCGAGGCCGGTTTTACGAACGTATCGATGGACCTGATGATGGGTCTTCCGGAGCAGAGTTTCGGCGACTGGATGCAGACGCTTACGGAGGCCGTTTCGCTTGGGGCCGAGCACCTTTCCTGCTATAGCCTGCTTCTTGAGGAGGGCACGCCCTTTTACGAGGCGGAGAGAGAGGGTCGTCTTGCCCTGCCGGACGAGGAAACCGAACGGGCGATGTATCATGCCGCCCTGCGTTTTTTGCGGGAAAAAGGGTATGAACAGTATGAAATCTCCAATTTCGCAATACCCGGCAGACGGTGCCTGCACAACCTCGGCTACTGGGAACGGGTTCCCTATCTCGGGCTGGGCCTTGGCGCCTCGTCCCTGCTCGGGAACGTTCGCTACCGGAACCAGACCGATCTTGCCGCCTATTTGCGGGAGGCGCCGGAGACGCACCGGATCGAAGAGGAGCGGCTCTCGCGGGACGATCAGATGAGCGAATTCATGATTCTGGGCCTGCGGAAGACGGAAGGCATCCGGAAGGATGCGTTCCGGACCCTGTTTTCCCGCGAAGCGGAGGACGTCTACGGCGATGGCCTCCGCAAACTCGTAAGCGAAAACCTGCTGCGGGAGGACGCCGCGGGCTACCGGCTGACCGAATATGGGCTGGACCTCGCGAATTTCGTATTTCGTGAATTTATTTCATAAAAACCCGAAATAGCACTTGACAAATGTACGGTCAAGTGCTATCTTATTACCAAGATGTTAGCACTCTTAATCGTTGAGTGCTAACAAATTCAAAAAAGCAGGTGAGGATATGGAACTCAGCGACCGCAAGATCCAGATATTGCAGGCCATCATTATGAACTACCTGGAGACGGCGGAACCGGTAGGATCGAGGACCATATCGCGCCGTTTTCCGCTGGGCATCAGTTCGGCGACCATCCGCAACGAAATGTCGGATTTGGAGGAGCTGGGGCTGATCGTGCAGCCGCATACCTCGGCCGGCCGCATTCCTTCATCCAAGGGATACCGCCTGTATGTCGATCATTTGCTGGACACGCAGCAGCCGGACGGAGAACAGTACGAAGCCCTGAGCAGCCTTTTTAAGGAGAAGTATCTGCAGCTGGATTCCCTGATTAAGGAAATGGGCGATATTCTGGCCGCTCTTACGAAATACACGGCGATCGTCACGATGCCGCAGTTCCGGCAGACACGGATTAAGCATCTGCAGCTGATTCCGCTTGACCGGCGCTCCGTCATTCTCGTCGTGATTACGGACGGCAACATCGTTCGGAACAATGTGCTCGCGACAGGGCGGACATGGCGGGAGGCGGAGATGTATCCGCTGTCCGATTTTCTGAACCGGAACCTGGAAGGCCGCGCGCTGGAAGAGATCGAACCGTCCCTGATTGAGAGGATCAAAGAGGCGGTGCCGGCTGATCCCGAGTTGGTGGAACATCTTTTCGCCGCGATCCGCAGTACGCTTCGGTACGCGGAGAATGTGGAGATTTTCACATCGGGCGCGACAAATATCCTGAATTTTCCGGAATTCAGCGATATCGCCAGAGCCCGCGCGTTAATGGATGTTTTTCAGGAGAAGGAGAAGATGCTCTCTCTGGTGGATTCCTGGCTTAATGATGAGGATTCCGTGAAAGTCACAATCGGCACCGAGAATGCCATCGAACAGATGCAGGACTGCAGCGTCGTTACGGCGACCTACCGCTACGGCGACCGGAACGTGGGTTCGATCAGCATCGTCGGGCCGATGCGAATGGATTATAACCGGGTGATCTCCACATTGGCTCATCTGGTCAGAGATTTTCGAAAGATGTTTGAAAAACAGGACGGGGAGCAGGACCCCGGGGACGCTTCCGAATAGCCTGCAAATAAGGACGAAAGGTGGTTTCGGATTTGAAAATGAGTAAAGATAAGAAGAAGGCGCCGCAGCCGGAGGCCGCGAAGGAAGAAAAGGAGGACTCCGCAACGGATTCCGCAGCGGATTCTGCAGCGGATTCCGCTTCGCAGGCCGGTCCTGCGGAGCAGGCGGACCCTACGCGGCAGGATAAGAACCCGGAGCAGCAGGATAAGGACCCTAAGCGGCAGGAGGCGGCGCAGAAACAGGAAGCGGAAGACGGCGGCGCGGCGCAGAAGAATCAGCCAGGCGGGGAGAGCGCGGCGCGGGAAAGCGGTGCAAAAGCGCAGGCGGCGGAAACGCCGGGCCCTGAATCGTCAAAGACGGAGACTGCAGAACCGGAGCCTCCTGCGGAAGAAAGGCTCCAGAAAGAACTTGACAAGGTGAAAGCGCAGGTTGACGAATATGTCGACCGCTGGAAGCGGAGCATGGCGGAATTCGACAATTTTCGCAAGCGGACCCAGAAGGAGAAGGAGCAGTCCTATGACCGCGGCGTGCGCGAGGCGGCGGAGCGCCTGCTGCCGGTGCTCGATAATTTTGAGCGGGCCCTGAAAGGCGGCGTGCCGGAAAACGACGCGTTCGCGTCCGGCGTGGAAATGATTTACAGCCAGCTGCAGTCCGTGCTCACGGATCTGGGCGTCGAGGAGATCGAAGCGCTCAACCAGCCGTTCGATCCTACGCTGCATTATGCCGTATCTCATGTTGAAGATGAGAATTACGGCGAAGGAATCGTTGCCGAGGTATTTCAGAAGGGATACAGGCATAAAGATGCTGTGATTCGCTGCAGCATGGTAAAAGTAGCAAATTAAATTCAATTTTGACAGGAGGATAAAGATCATGGGAAAGATTATCGGTATTGATTTAGGAACGACCAATTCCTGCGTAGCGGTTATGGAAGGCGGAAAACCCGTCGTTATCACGAATCCGGAAGGCTCCCGGACGACGCCGTCCGTCGTGGCCTTTACCAAGAATGGAGAGCGTCTCGTCGGAGAGACGGCAAAGCATCAGGCGATTATGAATCCGGATAAGACGATCATCTCCATCAAGCGAAAGATGGGCAGCAGCTACCGCGCCGAAATCGATGGCAAGAGCTACAGTCCACAGGAGATTTCCGCGATGATTCTGCAGAAGA
>CAYUPA010000157.1:0-5040 GCA_964446565.1 uncultured Lachnospiraceae bacterium | reverse complement strand
GCCACTGATCCTCTTCTTCGTAGCCGGCGATCTCCTCTTTGGTTTTCTGTACGCCGAGAAGGATTTTACCTTCAATGGAAAGGGCGGTGTAGGCGATCGTTATCGCGGACCCGGCGACGGGAATGTGCGCCGCCAGGAGCCGCCCGGAGCGGACGAGCAGAATTTCCAGAATATCGCCGGCCTGCTCCTCCTCGCCCCAGAGAAACAGATTGCCGTTTTCCATCCCAACCTGCCAGTTCAGGACCCGGGCCATCGTGCCCGCAGTGGCCGCGGGCAGCACGGAACAGACCTGTACCTTGGCCAGCACATTCATGACTGTCTTTATGATCAGCTTAAAAGGCCCCATGTCCTTGACGAATTCCAGATGGATGCCGTCGCTCTCCGGCTCGGGGTAGCGAATCACGTCCTTCGGATTTGAACGAAGGAACTCCCCTATCCACGTGTTAAACAGATTTTGATCAATATAACGGCTCATTCCGATTGCCGATAAATAACGGAACAACTTCTCACAACCTTTCAATTCGCAGGTTTGAACCGTTTCTATTGTAGCGGTTTTGCTCCGGTATTGCAAGGTCCCGTGAAAAAAACTCTGAATCAGACACCATGAAAAGGCCCTGATCCGGACAAAGGACGAGAGGCGCATTTCCTGTCAGCATCTCCCGTATCAGTATCTTCTCCGCCGCCCCGTTCCGCGAAACGTATAAAAAAGGGACTGTGGAAGCGGAATCATTCCGCCCGGACATATCCCGCTCGGAACCCTTCCGCTCGAAGATACTCCGTGAGAAAACGCCGAACGGCGGTTTCTCTTTTCCACAGCCCCAATTTAATGGGAGGAGAAAAATAATGAAATTAGCTCTTGGTGATTTTTATAATATCCAAAAACTGTGAATAAATTGTGTACATGTGGTAACTCTTCGATTACGCCTTTATTGTATTCCTGTTACACCGCGCCGGGACGCGTCGTCCTGCGAGGAAGACTCCAGCTTCTGCAAGGCTCCATAGCAATAGTTGATGATATCGCTTCTTTTTATGATCCCGATGAAATAGCCGCCGTCATCCACGACCGGAACGAAACTCTGCACGCCGGCGGCCTCGATCAGACTGTCCATGCTTTCGCTGACCGCGACCGGCTTATACTGCCAGTACCGGGGAATCGAAAGCAGCTGGATGTCCTCCGTGTCATGAAACGTCAGCTTGGGGTTCCGCTTCATTTCCCAGAGAACATCGCCCTCCGTCAAAACGCCGAAATACTTCCCGTCGGCGTCCAGAATCGGGACGGCCTGATATCTGTGATGCTCCATCTTCTCAAGCGCCTGCCGCAAAGTCATATCTTTTCGCAGATAGACAACATTGCTTTTCGGCGTCAAAAAAAATACAACGTTCATTGTTCTCACCTCATTCATATTCCGCCCTGTGCGCGGTCTCTCTCTTCGAGATATCGTCTGGTATATTCCACATCGGAAACGCAGGGCAGATACTGCGATCCGTATTTTTGACGCGTTTCGCCGCCCTTTCCGGTAATCAGGATTACCGTCGGTTCTTCCGCCGTTACAATCGCCTTGCGAATGGCCTCGCCCCGGTCCTCGAGAATCTCATACGGACAGTGCTGCGCCTCTACATATCCGGCAATTTCCTCCGAAATCGAGAGAAAAGGCTCGTCCCCCGGGTCCTCCGCGACGATATAAACCTTATCGGCATTCGCGCCCGCGATCATGCCGAGGTCCTTCCGCCGAAGGAGCGCTTTTCGCCCCGGACAGCCGAAAATGCTGATGATCCGGTAGCCGGGATATTCTTTTTTTACGGAATCGAAAAGCTTTTCAAAGCTCAGACGGTTGTGCGCGTAGTCCACGATGCCAATCACGCGGTCGTCCCTCGAACGGTAGACTTCCATCCGTCCGCTCGCGCGGGCCGTGTGAAGCCCTTCTTTGATATAGCGCAGCGGAATATCGAGACTGACGGCCGCGGCAATCGCTCCGAGCGCGTTTTCCACGTTGAAGAGACCGGGCATCGTAAGCGAAAATTCCTCATCAAAGGAGCGGGACCTTACAGAAAAACGAATTTCATGCCCGGCCTTGCGAATCGCATAGGCATGGAAATCCGCCGAGGGATCGCGCTCGCTGAAGGTTACGACGTCGTCCGCCGCCCTGGCCGCCTCAAGCACGTCGGGCGTCCGGTCCCCGTCGAGGCAGACCGCCGCGTGCTTCGTCTGCGTGAAAAGCTTCATCTTGGAGGCGAAGTAATCTTCCATGGTCGGATGTTCGAGCGGACTGATATGATCCTCCGAAATATTCAGATAAACGCCCACGTCGAAGCGGATGCCCGCCACCCGGTCGTATTTCAGCCCCTGGCTGGAAACCTCCATCGTCATGTGCGTAAGTCCGCTGTCCGCCGCGTTCCGGAAATGCCGGTGCAGATCGAGAACCTCCGGCGTCGTCAGATGCGACTCTTCGAAAATAATGCCGTCATAGGTATCGATCGAGCTGATGATGCCGCTCTGTTTTTTCCCTTCGGCTTCCAGAAAGCGGTCGAGAATGTTCTTGATGTAATAGGCCGTCGTGGACTTGCCCTTGGTGCCGGTGATGCCCACGAGCGTCAGTTTTTTCCACGCGTCCTCGTAAAACAGGCTTCCCAGAACCGGCATCGCCTTCCGGATATTCGAGACCTGAAGGGACGGGACCGTAAGAGCAAGGTCGGTATAGTCCGTTTCGCTCACGTAGGCCTGTATGCCGCGCCGGATCACATCTTCGAGATACTGCCTCTTAAAGCCCGCACCCTTGCATACGAACAGCGTATTCGCGCCAAGGTCCCGCGAATCGTAGCTCAGATAGCCGATCGGGAGCTTTCCCTGCGGAATGTGCCGCCCTATGATCAGGCCTTCCCTGTCAAGCCGGTTTTCATATTCCCTGAAATCATGGACCATGGCGTCTACTCCTTATACTTTTTTCCGGAAAGTTCAATGAAGCGCCGGACCAGCACATCCATCGCGTCGATCAGATAGTCCGGCAGCTCGTAGTACTGCTTAAAGTAGGACAGTTCCGTACAGGCGAGCACGATCCTCTCGCAGCCCGCCTGCAGAAGCTCCGCGACCACCCGGTAAAAGCGGTCCTCTTCGCCCCTGCGGCCCTTCTTGACTTCGTCATAGATGATGCGCATGACTTCCTTCTGCAGGTCCCTGGAAGGATAGACCGCTTCAATCCCTTCCCGGCGGCATTCCCTGCCGTAGACGTCGGTCATGACGGTGCCGTCCGTCGCCATCACGCCGAGCCGGGTCAGGGCGGGGCAGCGGCGTTTCGCTTCCAGCACGGTCTCGCGAACCATGTGGATCAGCCGGGCGGTAAGCCGCTTTTGAATCGCGTCGTAAAAATAATGCGACGTGTTGCAGGGAATGGCGATATAGTCCACTCCCAGAGATTCCAGCCTCCGGCAGTCCTCCACGGCGAGAGCGATGAAGCGCTCCTCCTGTCCGGCCCGGATTGCGTCGGTCCGGTCCGGCATACTGGCGCGGTTCAGAATACAGATATCGATATGGTCCTGATCCCGGTCCGCGTCCGTATGCCGAATGATCCTGTCAAAGAAAAAGCTGGTCGCGAGCGGCCCCATTCCGCCCAGAATCCCCATTCGGATCGGTCTTGTTTCCACGTGCAAGCATTCCCCGCTTTCCATTCTTTTTACATATATTTCGGATATTTTACATAATGGCTCAGATAATTGCGCGTTACATGGACGAGCCGCTTCCAGCCGAGGTCCCCCTTATAAAACAGGGGATTCACGTACCCGTTCTCATGGAGCACTTTTTTCATCTCCGCGACAGCCTGTTCGCTGCGGATGAAGCGGTAGGCGACCCGTCTTGGAATCACAAGCCAGAGGTGCGGCCGGTCCGCGACGGTCAGCGAAAGCGGCCTGCCTTCAATATAGTCCGCGACCGGATATTCCGCGAGGTTGAAGCCGGAGCCTGTGACGTAGTAGTTGCTCCGTCCCTGCCGCATGTTAATTTCGAACAGTTTATACTTTCCGTCGCGTTCATCGTATTTGATGTCGAAGTTTGAGAAGCCGACAAAATGAATCGCTTCCAGAAATGCCTGGATTTTCTGCGTAAGCGCGGGGTTGACTTCGTTGAGAATGACCGCGTGATTGCCGATGCCGTGCGGCGTATGCTCCTCCAGAAGGACATGGCCGAGGCTCAGGAGTTTGACCTTTCCGTTATGATCAGAGTAGGCGGTCAGCACGCGCATATAGGAATCGTTGCCCGGAATAAAGTCCTGAATGATCAGCGAATCATGGTAACCCGCCTCGTAAATCCGGTCGATCGTCCGGTCGAGTTCCTCCCGGCTTTTCAGCTTGAACACCTTATTCTGTCCGGCAAAAGGGTACTCCCAGTACTGGACGCTGTTAGACGGCTTCAAAATATAGGGCGCCGAAAAGGGGAGGGTAAAGTCATGCCCCATCGCCCGTTTATAGATTACGGTGCCCGGATAATCCAAACCGTATTCGTCGCACATCTTATAGAAGTTTTCCTTTTGCGCCAGCCTGTCCATCAGGGAATAATCGATATAAGGGGCGATTACGTTATCCGCGAACCGTCCCTTGTTTCGGCTGAGAAGCGCCACGTAGGAATCCCCGCAGCCGAGCGCAAGTATTTTTTTCTCTTTATACCGGACGGCAAGGTCGTTCAGGCGCCGCAAAAATACGTCGTTCTGTTCGAGCGCTTCATCCGCGTAATAATCGACGATGCGGCTGTTGCTGCTCGGTCCGCCCGGATATTTCCCTATCACGATGGATTTTATTCCGTACGCCTCATGAAAGGCGCGGGCCATGCTGTAGGTGTTGATATCGCTCCCAAATAAAACCGGTATAAACTCCCGTTCCCGGATTTCCATTCTCTTTTCCTCCGCGCCGCGAAAACGGCCTGTTCTGTATTTGAAAAGTCTGTCTTCTTAATGCCTGTCTCCTAAAGCGTGTCTCCGTAAAGTCTATTTCCGCAAAGTCTGTCTCCTTAATGCGTCCCGCGTCATTCCGCGCGCTCCGGTTCCACGCTGATTT
>CAYUPA010000156.1:885-5068 GCA_964446565.1 uncultured Lachnospiraceae bacterium | reverse complement strand
TGCTGAGAAGCTCCAGGTCCTGTTTGCTGATTCCGCTGTCCGCCATGAGCTGTCTGAGCGACAGCCCGCGGGCGGATGCGCAGCTTACGCACAGGGCCTCTTTTGTATTTCGGCCGTCTTCAATCTT
Source organism: uncultured Lachnospiraceae bacterium (assembly GCA_964446565.1). Taxonomy (GTDB): domain Bacteria; phylum Bacillota; class Clostridia; order Lachnospirales; family Bianqueaceae; genus CAYUPA01. Next base: position 4,941 of record CAYUPA010000156.1, on the reverse strand, counting down.
GTTGATGAAGACAACGGCGGGGTTTTTATGGCAAATATCGCATAGCATGAATGACATCGGTTCCTTTCCTGAAATTGCCTCTATTATACGTTTCCGGCGAAAGAAAAGCAAGCGGAATCGAAAAGTTTTCGCCGTCCGGGCCGTATTGGACCCAGGGACAGGACCCGCTCCGCAGAAAACCGCTTCCGGGGCCGACCGGGTTCGCCCCGGGTTTGCCCCGGGCTCACTCTTTCCCAAAGTCCGGGCGGCGGGCTTGTTTTTTTCCGGCAAATTCGCTATAATCATGGAGTCGATCGAAAGGGGGATTATATTGTCGGTAGCTGAATATAAAAAAGCCTTAAAAATGGGCCGGGAAGAATATCAGGCCTGCGTCGCCCGCGGCGAATACCCGTATCTCAACGTATTGGAGGAGATCACGTCCGGTTTTGACGTCGTTTCGGAGGTGCCTCTCGGGACCATCCAGGTACCCATAAAAAAGATTGTCGGCACCAACGCGCGGTCCCGAAGCACATCTTTTGCCCGGAATTTTATGCCGCTCCTGAATCTTACGACCGAGTTTGCGCAGAAATGGATCAACCTCTGCGACAGCCATCTGGAAAAGGGAATTCGGGACGCCGTTCAGTGCTATGAATTTTTGAATCGTTTTTATGTTGTGGAAGGCAATAAACGGGTCAGCGTTTTGAAATATTTTGACGCGGTATCCATTCAGGCCGAGGTGACGCGGATTGTTCCGCGATATCGTCCGGATGATGAGGAATCCCGGATTTACAATGAATTTCTCGATTTTTACCGCGTCGCGGAGATTAATTACCTCTGGTTTTCCCGCGAAGGGTCGTTCAGACGGCTTTTGGAGTTCCTTGGAAAGACGAAGGCGGAGGACTGGGACGAGGAGCAGAAGCGAAACTTCTTTTCTTCCTATACGCGCTTTGACAAGGCGTATGCAGAGGCCGGCGGCAAGGCATTGAGCCGTGTGACGACCGGCGACGCGTTTCTTAAATACATTACGGTTTTCGGCTACGAAGGGCTGGAGACGAAAACGCAGGCCGAGACGGTCGCGGAAATCCGGAAACTCATGGGCGAGCTGGTCCTGATGGAGAAACCGCAGCCGGTCGGACTTGTGACAGGTCCCGAGAGTGCGCCCGATAACCCGGTGGGCCTGCTGGACCGCTTTTTTGGCGCCGCCGATCCGCAGCGCCACCTTAAAATCGGGTTCCTTCATGACAAGGATAAGGACACTTCGAGCTGGACCTACGCGCATGAACTGGGCCGCGCTCATCTTGCGCAGGTATTTGGTGATCAGCTGGAAATCGTAAATATCGACCGGGCCTTTGACCGGGAGGAAACGCCCGAGGAGCTTTTGGAGTCGATGATTCGGGACGGCTGTACGGTGCTGTTTACCACAACGCCGCGCCTCGAGCAGGCGAGCCTTGCGGCCGCGGTCCGCCATCCGGATATCAAGGTGCTCAACTGCGCGATCAACAGCGAGTCGTCCTGTATGCGCTCATATTACGGACGCATGTATGAGCCGAAATTCCTAAGCGGCATCATCGCAGGCAGCATGACCGAAACCAACCGGATCGGCTATATCGCGGATTATCCGATTTCCGGTATGGTATCGACGATCAACGCGTTCGCGCGCGGCGCCGCCATGGTGAATCCGAAGGCGAAAATCTATCTGGAGTGGTCTACGGTGAAGGATGTCGATATCGGGGCCAGAATGAAGGAATACGGCGTGGATTTGATCAACAATCAGGATATGATTCCGCCGTCTTCCAGCCTCAGCCGCTGTTTTGGGCTTTATCAGATGGTGGACGGCACGCCGCGGAACCTCTCGATGTCCATCTGGAACTGGGGCAGATTCTATGAAAAGATCATCCGCAGCATCCTGAGCGGCTCCTGGAAGGAGGGGGAGAGCGCCGCGAAGGGGAAGGCTGTGAACTACTGGTGGGGGCTTTCCTCCGGCGTCGTCGACGTCGTCTATTCCAACAGCCTGCCGGCGGGGTTGAGGCGGCTCGTTGAATTTATGCGCAAATCGATCCGCATCGGCGAGTTCGATCCGTTCGGAGGGCTGATTCTCGATCAGGAGGGGACGGTCCGCTGCAAAGAGGATGAATATCTTTCGATTCAGCGCATCGTCAACATGGACTGGCTGGTGGACAACGTGATCGGGACGGTGCCGAAGGTCTGGGAGTTCAACGAAGAATCCCATTCGCTGCTGATGCAGGACGGGATGAAGCTGCCGTCGGTGGAGGCGTAGCGGAAGAACCGCTGAGGCGGCGAATTCAGAAAGGAAAGGAACATGAGCGATATTTTACAGTTTTGCCGGCCGGAGGAGGTCGGCGTCCATCCGGGCTGGGTGGAGGCATACGTGGAAGAAATGAACCGTCGGGGCAAGATGTGCCACAGTTTTTTGATGATGCGGCACGGAAAGGTTTTTGCCGAAGGATACTGGAAGCCGTTTGGACCGGAATGGCTGCACCGCATGTATTCCGTCAGCAAATCCTTCGTGAGCGCCGCGGTCGGGATGCTGGCCGACGAGGGAAAGATTCGCCTTACGGATAAAATCGTCGACTACTTTCCCGATCAGCTTCCGGAACGGGTGCATCCGCTGATTCAGCAGATGACGATTCGCGACATGCTGATGATGGCGACCTGCCACGCGCAAAATTCCTATCGCGGGTCTGATATGAACTGGCTTGCGACGTTCTTTGATCCGCACGTGGAGCCCGATCATCCCGCGGGAACGGAGTTCCGCTATGATACCTCCGCGACCTATACGCTGGACGTGCTGGTGGAACGTCTTACCGGGAAATCGTTTTTGGAGTATCTGAAGGATAAGGCGCTGCGGGAGCTGGGCTTTTCAGAGGCGGCATGGTGCGTCGAGTCACCGGAGGGGCACGCCTGGGGCGGGTCCGGCGTGGAATGTACGACGCGGGACCTCGCGCGGTTCGCCCTGCTTTTCCTAAACGGCGGCGAGGCCGGCGGCAAAAGGTACATCAGCGAAGAATACGTCCGCGAAGCGACGTCCTGCCAGATCGCAAACGTGGAAAACGGCAGGGTGGACGCGATGCACGGCAACGGGTACGGCTATCAGATCTGGCGCACATGGAAGGACAGCTTTTCGTTTTGCGGGATGGGCGGCCAGCTTGCGATCTGCGTTCCGAAACTGGACTTTTTGTTTGTCTGCACAAGCGATATGCAGGGCGACGCGGATGATTACATTCCGGTCTATACCGTGCTGTGGAATACGGTCATAGACCGCATCGCGGCGGATGCGCTGCCCGCAGACGACAGGGCGCTTGAAAACCTGCGGTCCGTGCTGGACCGGCTTTCGGTTTCGGTACCGTTCGGCGAAAAAACTTCAAAGTGCGCGGAATCTCTGCGGGACGCGTCTTACCGGATGGAGGAGAACCGGATGGGAATCCGGGAGTTTAGGCTGCGTCTTAATGAAGACGGCGGGTCGGTATGCTACCTCACTGATCGCGGTGAAAAATATTTTTCCTTCGGGCTGGGGCGGTATGAAGATACCTTTTTTCCGGAAACGCGGTACTCCGGCAGACGAATCAACGAGCCGGCCGGCCGGCGCTACCGCTGTTTGAACGCGGGCGTCTGGAAAGAGGAGAACCGGTTCGCGGTCAGGACCTACGTGATCGATGATTATTTCGGCAATATGACGGCGGAATTTACGTTTACGGGAGACCGGGTTCATCTTGCCATGAGAAAGACCGCGGAGTGGTTTCTGGATGAATATGAGGGCGAGGCCGAGGGAATCCGCGTCTAAAGGGCAAAAAGGCCGGCCTTGGCCGGCCGACCGTGGCTGAAAACGGCGCCGTCATTTTCGAAAAGAAGGCTGCGATATCAGGAACCGCCGGATGTTTCCGTCAATTTTGAATAAAACACCGGTTCCCTCCTGCGGAAACCGGTGTTTGTCGGGTGCGCCCCGTAAGGCGCTGAAGCTGCTTGGCGGATTTGAACCGCTGACCTCATCCTTACCAAGGATGCGCTCTACCGACTGAGCTAAAGCAGCGCTGAAAACTTGAATTATAATAGCATGGA
>CAYUPA010000156.1:0-875 GCA_964446565.1 uncultured Lachnospiraceae bacterium | reverse complement strand
ACCATTTTGAGAAGGAAAAGCTGGAGGGCGTCGATCTGATCCTGTCCTGCGGCGATCTCAAAAGCGAGTATCTTTCCTTTCTGGCGACGTTTTCCAAGGTGCCGGTACTCTATGTAAAGGGCAATCACGACGCGTGCTTTGACGCGCATCCGCCCGGGGGCTGCGACTGCATTGAAGATCAGATTGTGGAATACAGGGGATTCCGCATTCTGGGGCTGGGCGGAAGCTACCGCTACCGGCCCGGGGAGCCGAATATGTACACGGAGCGGGAGATGCAGAAACGCCTGCAGAAGCTGCGGTTTGCGCTGCACCGTACACGGGGCGTCGATATTCTGGTGACCCATTCGCCGCCGCGGGGTCTTGGCGATCAGGATGATCTTGCGCACAGGGGTTTTCAGTGCTTCGTGGACATGATGGACCGCTATAAGCCGGCGCTTCTGATTCACGGGCATGTGCACGCCAATTATACATACCGGTTCGTGCGGGAGCGGGCTTATCGGAATACGCGGATCGTCAATGCCTACGAGCGCTGTCTCATTACGCTGCCGGACCCGGAAGGCGTGAGGTCCGATCGGTTGATCTGGAGAACAAAAAGGAGAGAACAGAGCGATGAATTTGGAGAGATATTGGGATAATCCGAGTGTGATTTCCGTCAGCCGGGAGGCGTCGCACGCGTATACGATTCCTTTCGCGAAGACAGAGGCGCGGGGGCTTCTCGATATTTTGCAGCGGAGCAAAACGCCGTATTACAGGACCTTAAACGGCGGCTGGAAATTCCGGCTGTATCCGAATATCGAGGCGATTCCGGAGGACTTTATGAATCCGTCCTTCGACGCGTCCGGCTGGGACGTGCTTGAGGTTCCGTCCTGCTGGCA
>CAYUPA010000155.1:0-5080 GCA_964446565.1 uncultured Lachnospiraceae bacterium | reverse complement strand
TTTTGTTTGATTGTGTTTGGTTTGACTGCGTTTGGTTTGATTGCATACGATTTGATCGCATGCGATCAAATCGTATTGAACATTCGCTTCGCCCGACCGGCAGAGCGGAATAGGGAACTCGTTTTTTCCGAAAGGCGCCGTCCCCGATCCGGTAGTCCCACCAACCGTTTAGGCTCTGTTGTTCTCTCATTGGGTCCTCCCCGCCTGATATAAGGCCTTCATCTCTACATATTGCTCAAGGATGCGGTTAAACAGACGGCTGTCCCGCGAAAGGCCGCAAATCCCCGTTAAAATCGCTTCCGGCGCAGTCCGCGAACGGATTTCCCGCCACTCTGTTTCCTGTGCGTTATCATAAAACAGCATGACAGCCGCCGTTTTTTCCAGCACGGACGAATCCTCCCCGTACTCCTCCATCAGCTTCATGGGACCGATTACGCGTTCGTTCGGACCCAGCTTGCGCTGTGGCTCCCTCGCGTTGCGCGCGATGGTATCGGTAATCGTCCGGTCGCAGAATTTCCGTTTGGAAAGCAGCGCGAATTCCGCCTGCTCCAGGGGGTCATAGCCGAATTTTCGGCACAGCACGCGGTTCGTGACCGCGTAGTTCTGGTCCAGCATCGCGAGAATCCGCGGATCATTCGCCGCCGCGCCGTAGTCTCCGTATCCATAAAACCAGCCCATGTAGGCGATGATGCAGCTGGCCGCGTTATAGGTAAACAGCTTACGGGTCAGAAAATTTCCAAAATTCTCTATCGGCTTGACCGAGGGTATTTTCGGCACATATCCGTTCAGCCGGGCCGCATCGAACTGAAGATACGGGTAATTCTCCGAGCCGATGTCGTTTCCGTTTTCCTGCACGGTCGTACAGAAAACGGTGGCCTCGCTGACATGGACGTTCGGCAGCGCGATCGCCTCGCGCAGCACATCCGCCGGCGAAGCGGCGTTTTCACAGGCGATTACGTAGCAGGGCTTCCGCGGGGAAAGGCGGCGTTTGAGCGCCTCGCCGACGGCCCCAAGATTAGTCCCGCCGACGGAAACGAAGAGCAGTTCCGCGCCGGAAAGATCGCAGTTCTCCCAGGTCGCGGCCTGGTAACCGGCAACCGTGACCGACTTTCTTTCACCGCCGAAGAAATGGACCTTATAGGACCGCGTTTCATTGAGAGAACGAACGAGCGCTTCGTTAATATCGACAAAGAGGATGGGGAGGCCCGCCTCGGCAAGGAGGCGCCCGATGAAGCCCCGTCCTGTTTTTCCGGCTCCGATAACGACTGTCCTGCCCGCCGAAGCTGTCGCCTCCGTACCGACTGTCCTGCCCGCCGAAGCTGTCTCCTCCGTTCCGGCTGTCCCGTTCATCGAGGCTGTCTCTTCCGTACCGGATGCCCTGCTCATCGAATAAGTCCCTCCTTTTTCAGAATTTCTATTTTTTCCTTGATCAGTTTCCCTAACTCACTGTCCGGCTGAAGGCCGCAGACGTTCGAAAGAACGGAATCGACGCCCTTCTCCTCCCGCATTTGCCGGAGTCTGCGGGCGGACTCGTCGCCGTCGTTCTCATAATAAATCGCGGCCGCGATCGCGACGCACAGCGATTCGGGCCTGATGCCGCAGGATTCGACAAGACGGGCGGAACCGACCAGCCGGTCGTCCGGCCCCAGTTTGCGGATCGGGTCACGGGCGTTGCGCTCGATCGTGTCCACAATCGTGTAATCCTGCAGCTTGGCCTTGGAGGTCTGCGTAAAGGCAAGCTGCTCGTCCAGCGGAAAATGATGCTTCTGCGAAAGGGCGCGCGCCGTTTCCTGATAAACGCCGTCAAGGACGGCAAGAATCCGCTCGTCGTGCGCGGCCTCCGCGAGAACCGTATACCCCAGCAGCGCGCCGAGATAGGATACCGTCCCGTTCGCCGCGTTGTACGTGTAGAATTTTCGCTCCAGAAAGCCGGTGAATTCCGCTATCGGCTTCAGGCCCTGCACAGCGGGCAGCGTTCCTTTAACCCGCGAGGCGTCGACCGGCAATTCCCAGAAATCCTGCACGTTGACGATCAGGGGGTCGGCTGCGATCTGGGACGGGTCCGCTTCGATGGCGCTGCGCAGAATGACGGCCTCCGTGATGCCGACATGCGCGTCAAAATAGGGCCGCGCGTCCGCGCTCAAAACCGCCAGAATTCCGTCTTTAAGAATGTCCGCGGGCTGTTTCCAGTTCTCGCAGGTGATGCAGTTGAGGTCCCCTCCCAGATGGCTTTTCGCCTCGATGCCTTTGGCGAGAAACGGAACGATCTCCTTCAGATTTTTTCCTCCGACCGCGTCGAACACGGCGTCGGCCTCAGCGATCGCCTGCACGATTTCTTCCGGTCTGGAAAAGGTCAGCGCCTTTACGCCTTTTACGACGCAGTTCTTCGCGCTGTTTCCAAGGATATTGACGGTGTACTGTCCCCGTTCGTTGATTGTTTCGGCGAGAGCCTCAGACTTTTCGACGAAAACGAAGGGGATTTTGCTCAGATACAAAAGATGCCCGATGAAGCCGCGCGCGATCTTGCCCGCGCCGAATATTACGCAACTCATACGAGTTCCTCCTCTATTCCTGTTCCTTTGCCTCCGCGAAAAGCGCGAACTGCTCTTTCAGCAGAGGATACAAATTCTTATAGATATGGTAGCGCCTCGCAAGCGGACCGCGGTATTTGCCGCAGGGGATAGCCGCCGCAGCCGTTTTGCGGTAAATTTTCGCAAGTTCTGCAGGGGACCGTCCCGTATCGCCCGCCGCGGCGATCAAAGCGGCCCCGAGGGCGGAGGTATTCTGCTCCGCAAGCCGGTGAACCGGCGCCTGATACAATTCCGCTTTCAGGCTGTTAAGGACCTCGTTTCCGGCGGCGCCTCCGCTTACGAGCACGCTGTCTATGGCCGGGGCCCCGAGCGTTTCGTAGATATGATATCCGCTGAAAGCGCAGCCTTCCAGAACGGCGTAGGCCATCTCCTCGTTCGAGGTCGCGCCGCCGATCCCGAAGAAGACGCCCCGGGCGTCGCTGTCAAAAACCGGCGCCCGCTCGCCGTTCACATAGGGAAGAAAAACCGGCGCCTGATTTCGTAAACTCCGCTCCATCGAAAGATGATCCAGCCCGAAGGCACGTTTTGCGAAATCGATCGACGCGCCGCTCGAGGCGGTAACGCCGTAGTGGACAAAATGATCGAAGAAAGGGCTCGCGACAAGCGGCGTATCCGCAGCGAGGCGGTCAAGCAGCACGCCGACGTGTTCGCTGGTTCCTGTAATATCAAAGAGCGCGCCGGGCTCCGTCATGCCCATGCCGAGAAGCGAACAGAAAAAATCGTTCATCCCTGTGTAGACGGGAATGCCCGCCGAAAGCCCGAAAAAGCGGGCCGCCTCTTCGCGGACTGTTCCGGCCTGATCCTGTACGCCGAGAAGTTTCGGAAGAACCCGTTCCTGTACGCCGGTTTCCCGCAGGAAAAACTGGCTGTACCGTCCTGTCCTGCTGTCTGCGAGGCCGCGCCATGAATACGGGTCCGACGCGTATTGTCCCGTGAGCCGCAGGAGAAGCAGGTCCTTCGGCTGCGCGATCCGGCGGACATTCGGATACCGCCTCATAATATAGAGAAGCCTGGGCAGCGGATAGGACAGAATATCCGGATGCGGCATCGCAGTCTCTTCAATGAAACGCTCTTTGGGATAGCGGGCCTTGAGCTGATGCAGCTCCTCCTTCCCCTCCGGACTGTTCCACGGAATGACGGTCGTTTCGTCGACGATATAGGTTCCCACCTGCGAAGAAAGCCCAATGGCGCGAATGGTTTCCTTCCGCAGCGGCCTGAGCGCCCTTCGGACCGCGTCCATCCAGCCCGCCGGGCTGATTTCCTCATAGACCGCGCTGTTTCCGGACTGTACGCCCTCCTCCGTGATGAGAAGAACCTTCACCGACGAGGTGCCAAGGTCGATCCCCAGGAAGCCCTCATTCATTGACAAAAACCGCCTTCACGAAGTTCGCGGGCCTCGTCCGCACAAGCTCGATCCCTTCCTCATAATCCTGCAGCCTTAAGGTTTTCGTGATGAAACAGGAAAGATCGATCGTCCCGTCCTCCATGAGCGAAATGGCTTTTTTATGCATATTCCAGTTATTGCCGGCACCAACCACGCGGAGATTGTTGATATGGATATCGTCGATGCGAATCTGCATGATTTTGCCCCGTCCGTAGCCCGCAAGAGCCAGCGTACCGCCCTTTTTGAGCAGCTTCAGGGCACTTTGAATACATTCCTCAATACCGGTCGCGTCGACGATCAGATCGGTTCCCTCCGGATGCAGCCGTTTCATTTCCGCCGCAAGGTCCTGTTCCTTCGTCGCGACAACGCCGTAGGCCCCCATCGCTTTGGCGATGGAAAGCCTCCTTTCGGAGGCGGCGCAGACGACGATCTTTCGCATACCCATCGCCCGGCCGACGGCCAGCATACACAGGCCGATGGAGCCCGCGCCCATGATGAGCAGCGTATCGCCGAACCGGGCGCCGGCCTTCTCCATGGTCCCGAGAGCGACGCCGAGAGGTTCGCAGAGGGCGGCCTCCGTAAAGGGAACGGAAGCCGGCTTCTCGCAAAGGCCGTAGGCCGGCACGATAACATAGTCCGCATAGGCGCCGTCACGCTTGAAGCCGATTTCTTCAAAGTCCCTGCAATACCGCCAGTTGCCGCTCCGACAGGCGTCGCATTTCAGACAGACCACATCGTTGCTTCCAATGACGGCTTTCCCGATCCAGCCGGCATCCTCCCCGCTTCCGACCGCGTCCACGACGCCGCTCCATTCATGCCCCGGAATCAGAGGATATTTCGCGGGAATCGTCCCGTCGATCACCTCCAGATCCGTGGCGCAGATTGCGCACGCTTTCACCCGGACCCGGGCAAAACCCGGCGCCGGAACCGGAATTTCCGTTTCGATGAGTTCCATGGCGTGCGGCGCGTTGATTCGTACTGCTTTCATACTCGTTTCCCTCCTAACCCCGGATAAACCGGAACCGGACCGTTTCTGGTTTTCGCAGGATTTCATTGATAAGAATTTCACTGATGAAAATTTCGCCGACAGGATTTTACACTGTTG
>CAYUPA010000154.1:0-5092 GCA_964446565.1 uncultured Lachnospiraceae bacterium | reverse complement strand
AATTCCCAAAGCAAATTCCCAAAGCAAATTCCCAAAGCAAATTCCCAAAGCAAATCCCTCTCATGACTTGCTTTGGAAATTGACAAATCGGATTTTCAATTCCTCGCCTTGTCCCGCGGTACAGGCATCTTTTTTGCATCTTTCTCCCAAAGGACCAGTTCAAGCCTGCCTGGCTTTGTTTTTTCAAAAGGTCCGACAGTCGGACATTCGGCGCGCAGATGGCCGAAATAATCAGAATCCGCTTTGTATTCCGTGCCGTCCGGATTCTCAAACGGCGCGCCGCTCATGCGCGGGGCCGGCAGGGATTCCGTTGCCGGAATAAAATTCAGAGTGTAAGTTTCCGGAACGTCCATGGAGAGAACGACGCGGCCTTCATCATTTTCGATTTTCAGATTGGAGGGGGAGGAGTAGACGCGGGATTCCGTGTCGCAGTCGCAGGCGGGTACACCGTCGAAATAGGCGTTTCCGCCCATATACATCACCATCAGGTCCGGCACAAAATCTCCGCCCGGATGATCCCTCAGTTCAGTAAACGCGGCTTGCTCAAATTCTTCAAATGTAATGGAACCGTTGTAGTACGTCGTTCCGTAATGCCAGCGATCCTGCGGTTCGGTTTCATCCGGATTCGATGTGAACACGTTTCCGTAAAAACGATGATCGCCGCCGTAAACCGGGGACACCCCCAGCACCTCTGTGGTATGAGGCAAATGGTACGGGGTAAAGCGGTTCAGAACCTTGTGATGGCTGAAAGCGCCGCAGAAGAGATTGAACAAAAACGCGCCGCCCTGCGCTGCGTCGAGGTAGTTGTGTTTTGAACCGAAAATATTGTTGTCCACAATAAACGGACCGTGCGACACTTCCACAAACAGATCCGTATCGGAGTTGTTCAGAAACAGATTGCGTGATACCCTTGTTCCCTGCGCTTCCCAGTCAAGCCATATACCGCGGAAGCTGTCATGCAGAAAATTGTCCTCGATCACGGTGTCAATCGCGGCGTGAAGCTTGATGCAGGCAATTTCGTGGCCCCAGAACTCGTCCTGATCCGCGATGTGAGAGATGTTGTTTCCGTAGATATGGCAGAACGCGCCGCCCAAATGGCCGACGATGCCGCACTGGCCGCAGCTGTAAATCGTGTTGCGGCGTACGGTATGCGAGCCGATACGTTCCTTTGCCCAGCCGATGCCGCGCGCAAGCATTACATCTTCCAGCTGATGATTATACCCGCTTTTGCGGCAGTACCGCGTGTGGTCGTTTTCGCCGGTCGAGTATTCTTTGCCGAGGCTCACGGCGCAGCAGCGCGAATCGTGAAAAACATTATCCTCGATGATCCAGCCCTTGCTCCAGTACGGCCCGATCATACCGGGCTGATCAGCGGTCGGCGGCGCCCACTGAGTAGCGGCGTGCGCCATTTCAAAACCGCGGACCGTAATGTAATTCCGTCCGGTTTTTACAGGCAGGAAGCAAGCGGGGCGGACATTGATCTCGGTCAGGGAGGCGTTCGGGTCATCTTCCGCGAAATTTGCGGTAATGACAGTGGAGGACGCATCAACGGACGCATAATAGCTGTCGGGTGTCTCCGTGACGCAGCGGAGTTCGGGCTGCTCTTTGAGAGCGCGTCCGTTTCTGTAAACAGCGCCCAGATGCAAAAAAGGGTGCGCCGGCCGTACGAGCCAGTCGCCGTTCAGTTCGACCGCGAATGGATTAAAGCCGCCGAACAGCGCATTGTCCACCTTGATCTGCCAGACCCCGTCCATTTTCATCCATCCCGAAACTTCCTCGGAACCTTTGATCACAGGCCTTTCATTATCCGCCGCACGGTAGGTAATTCTCCGATCGTTTGAAAACCCGCCCCGAGGGGGCTTCACCCATTCACTATAGATTCCTCCGTGCACCACCACGGTATCGCCTGCTTCCGCCTCGTCGGCGGCCCGCTGGATTGTCTTAAACGGTGCGGATTCGCATCCGGTCCAAGTGTCATTTCCGTCAGGCGACACAAAGAAAAATTTCCCCATCATGCATTTCCCCCGAGAATAAAATCCTGATAAAACAAATTATTTTTTAGAAACGTTTCCAGAAAATCATTCCTTACATAACAACCTTTTTGTAGCTTTTCTTGCCTTTGCGGAGCAGAAGCCCCTCCTGCAGGGCAGCCTCGGAAAATACGGCCGCAAAGTCCGTAACCTTCTCATTGTTGACGCTGACGCCGCCCTGCTGTACGGCGCGGCGGCCCTCGGAACGGGTGCCCGCAAGGCCCGCTTTCATCAGCAGCGTGATGATGTCGAGCGCGCCGTCTTTTAAGTCTGAAGGGCTGAGGCGAACGGTCGGAATTTCCGTATCCGGACCGCCGCCAAACAACGCCCGCGCGCTGTTTTGCGCCTTATCCGCTTCCTCTTCGCCGTGGACGAGGCGGGTCAGCTCGTAGGCCAGAATCTCCTTGGCGCGGTTGAGCTCGCTTCCTTCCCAGCGGCTCATCGCCTCGATCTCCTCGAGCGGGAGAAAGGTGAGCATCCGGAGACATTTCAAAACGTCCGCGTCGGCGACGTTGCGCCAATACTGATAGAACTCATACGGGCTCGTTTTATCCGGGTCCAGCCAGACCGCGCCGCTCTCGGTCTTGCCCATCTTTTTTCCTTCGGAATTAAGCAGCAGCGTGATCGTCATGGCATAGGCGTCTTTGCCGAGCTTGCGCCGGATCAGCTCCGTTCCGGCCAGCATATTGCTCCACTGATCGTCGCCGCCGAACTGCACGAGGCAGCCGTATTTCTTAAAGAGCATATAGAAATCATAGCTCTGCATGATCATGTAATTGAATTCGAGGAAGCTCAGTCCCCGCTCCATGCGCTGCCGGTAGCACTCGGCTGCAAGCATTCGGTTCACGGAGAAATGCGCGCCGACCTCCCGCAGCACATCGACGTAATTCAGGTTGAGAAGCCAGTCCGCGTTATTGACAAGCAGCGCCTTCCCTTCGGAAAAATCGATGAAGCGGGCCATCTGCTTCTTAAAGCAGTCCGAATTATGCTGGATCGTTTCCGGACTCATCATCTTGCGCATATCGGTTTTGCCGGAGGGGTCGCCGATCATCGCGGTGCCTCCGCCGATCAGGACGATCGGACGGTTGCCGGCTTCCTGCAGGCGCTTCATCAGGCACAGCGCCATAAAATGTCCCACATGCAGACTGTCCGCCGTGGGATCGAACCCAATGTAAAAGACGGCCTTGCCATTGTCGATCAGATCGCGGATCGGCTCTTCATCCGTTACCTGCGCGATCAGGCCGCGGGCTTTCAGTTCTTCATATACTTTCATGGGTTTCTCCTTTTCGTTTACGCAGAGCAGTTCTTACACAGGGCAGTTTATCGTTACAGTTAAGCGGGAGAGTATCTTTACATTTACGCGGCAGCCCTTTTCGGCGCCGTGTTTTCCGTTATTATATCGGGGGAAAAAGGGATTGTCAACAGGGAAATCCTGTCGTATAATGATATCGGGCGGGTTCGCTGATTCTATGGGACGGAAGGGTTCACAATGGTTCTTACGCAGTATAAGCATACGTTGCGGGCAAGCTATCTTTCGTATATGACGCACGCGGTCGTCAATAATTTCGCGCCGCTTCTGTTCGTTACCTTTCAGAACACATTCGGCATTTCGCTGCAGCAGCTGGGACTGCTCGTTTCCTTCAATTTCACGATTCAGCTCATTGTCGACTTTTTAACCGCGCATTTCGGCGACCGCCTCGGCTACCGCCGGGCGATGGTGATCGCGCATCTGCTCGAAACGCTGGGCCTTGTCGGCCTCGGGCTTTTGCCGGACCTGTTCGCGGCGGCCTTTCATAATGCCTGTTACGGCCTTCTTCTTGCGATTTTGCTGTATGCGGCCGGAGGAGGTCTGATCGAGGTTCTGGTCAGTCCGATTGTGGAGGCCTGCCCGACGGAGGAGAAGTCCGCCAGCATGAGCCTTCTTCATTCGTTCTACTGCTGGGGCCATGTGCTGATGGTCATGATCTCCACGCTGTTTTTCCGGATTTTCGGCCTTTCCAACTGGCGAATTCTGGCCCTCCTGTGGGCGGTCATTCCCTTTTGCAATATGTTCTATTTTGCCGTCGTCCCAATCCGCCGTTTGACTGAAGAGGGCAAGTCCTGTCCGGTCCGCAGGCTCTTTAGGCTCCCCGCCGTCTGGCTTTTCTTTATGCTCATGCTGGCCTCCGGCGCCTCGGAACAGGCGATGAGCCAGTGGGCCTCGGCCTTTGCCGAATCCGGCCTTCATGTGAGCAAATCCATGGGCGACCTGCTGGGTCCCTGTCTGTTCGCGGCGATGATGGGGCTGTCCCGTATTGTTTATGCAAAAAACAGCGCGCGGATATCGCTTACAAAATATATCTTTGGCAGCAGCGTTCTCTGCATCCTTACTTATCTTGTCGCGGTTTTCGCGGCCAACCCCATGGTCGCGCTGATCGGCTGCGGTCTTTGCGGCTTCGCCGTCGGCATTCTGTGGCCGGGCACGATCAGTCTCGCCTCGGCAGGCGTGCCGGCGGGCGGGACCGCATTTTTTGCGTTTCTCGCGCTTGGCGGCGATATCGGCTGCGCGCTCGGTCCCGGCTATGTCGGCATGATTTCGGGATGGTTTCACGATTCACTGAAGGCGGGGCTTTTGTTTGCGGTGGTCTTCCCGGTATTGGTGATCGCAGGTCTTTTCGCCCTGCGGCGCCCTGGCAAACGAGGCGGAAAGACGGAGGAGGCCCGGCAGGGCGTTTTGCGTACGGTGCGGCGTCGAAGCGGGCCGTTTACCCGCGGCGATTGAAAAAGGAGGAGAGAGCATGGCGGATCATATCGTTCTGGAACTGCAGGACGTAACCTACCGGCATGGAAACCGGACGGTGGTGGATCATGTGAAAGCGCGGCTTTCGTCCGGCGAAATCGTCGGTCTTGTCGGACCGAACGGCTCCGGGAAGACGACACTGATCAAGCTGATCGTGCGGCATCTCCGCGCGGCGGAAGGAACGATCCGGATCGGCGGGACGGACATCGAGAAGGATTTTCCCGGGGCGATCCGCCCGGTGGGAGCGGTGCTCAATACCGCCTCGCATTATCCTTATATGTCG
>CAYUPA010000153.1:0-5101 GCA_964446565.1 uncultured Lachnospiraceae bacterium | reverse complement strand
TCATTGTCATTATACTCCAAGACGCCGCAGGATTCAAGTGGTTTGCAATAATTTCGGGTTTTCGACAGTTGAATAAAGCAACAGAATAAATCCCATCCTAAGTCCCGCAGTGGGATTTAAGATGGGATTACTTTTGAAAAATTCCCCAAGGTAAATCCCGCAGAGGGATTAGTTTGGGGAATTTTCTTTGGAAACCGGCTTGGGATTTGCTCGGGAAATTGCTTGAGAATTTGCCTGGGGAATTTGCTTGAGAATTTACTTATGGAATTTGGTTGGAGTGCTTAGAGAATTCCTATCAAGAACGCAGGCTTTTCGTCTTTTCGTCTTTTCACCCTTCCCCCGAAACGAAAGGCGCTGCGCCGCGGGAGTTCCGCAATGCCGGATTCCGCGCGCCGCGCCGGTACGCCGTTGGGGTTACGCCGTAATTTCGCTTGAACAGTCTGGAAAACTGCGACGCGTCATAAAATCCGCATTCGCAGGCAATCGCGGTGATGGGCAGCGCGGATTCCGCAAGCGCGGCGCTCGCCCATTTCAGCCTTTTGGCAAGAATATACTGCTTGGGCGAGACGCCGGTATTTTCGGTAAACAAATGGCGGAACCGGTCGGGACTGTAGCCGTACATCTCTGCAAAATCCTTGAGGCGGATGGGCAGCCCCAGATTTTCATCGATGTAATTGTCAATATTGATCATAACGCGGGCGAAATCCTTCCTTGGCTCCTCCTGATTTTTCGCCCGCAGCAAAAGCAGCTTCAGCCGCTCCATCTGCAGATTGATGATTTTTTCCGCGTATTGCTGCCCCTTGGCCTGTTCGTACATCATGTTTTGCAAAATCGCGACCATGGAAGAAGTCGCGGAGAACAGGCCGGAAGGCATGTCGGCTTCGTCCGTCTGAAAGCCGACGGCCAGATTCTGACTGCCCTGCCGGTTGACCTCGTTATGGGACACGCGGGGCGGTACGATCACAATGCTGTTTTTTCTATAAAGAAACCGGTCCTGGCCCGCTTCCACGACGCCCTCCCCCTGCGTATACAGGACGAGTTCATAACAGCGGTGACTGTGAAACGGAATTTCGATTGGCTCCGGATGAATGAATTTGCCGATCATATTGACCTGCACGCTCATAAAATTCCCTCCCTCCTGCAGCTGTGCCGGAAACGGCCATTTCTACCCGGCCAGTATACCATGCAAACGGGAAAAACACAAGGCGTCCCGCGCCTTTGACGCGGCTGCGCCTGCGGCAGAAACAGTGGCTGAATTCCGCCCCTTTTTGAAAATGCCGCGTCAAAAGCCATGGCAAAACAGCGGCGCCGCCCTTCCGGAAATCAGCCAAATAATACAAGTCAGTTTAGCCCGAAAATCATAGCGCGGCGGCGCGCAGACGGCTATACTCGGTTCAGTAATACGCAATTTCTCACGGGGACTTTTGCACACAAAAATTTGTACGCAAAAGTTTGCACACAAAAGTTTGCGCGTGAAAGTTTGCACGCAAAAGTTTGCGCGCGAAAGTTTGCACACAAAAGTTTGTGCGCGAAAGTCCCGACAGGAAGGGAGTGATACTGTGAAAAAAATGAAAATCGGATTTGTGGGCGTTGGCTGCATCAGCGACATCTACCTCAAAAATATTACGGAACGTTTTGAGAATATCGAGGTGATCGGCGTCTGCGACCTGATTCCGGAGCGGGCGGAAAACGGCGCGAAAAAGTACAATGTTCCCAAAATTTATCCGGACATGTACCAGCTGTTCGCGGACGATGACGTGGATATCGTACTGAATATTACGCGTCCGTACGAGCATTATGAAGTGACAAAGGCGGCGCTTCTGGCGGGCAAGCATGTATATTCCGAGAAGCCGCTTTCGCCCCGGTTCGAAGAGGCGAAGGAACTGACCGAGCTCGCGGCGCAGAAAGGGCTGACCCTCGGCGGCGCGCCGGATACGTTTATGGGCGCGGGCATTCAAACGGCACGCAAGCTGATTGACGAGGGTTTTATCGGCAAGCCGATCGCCGCCTTTGCCCGCTTTGCCACGCACGGCCCGGAGGACTGGCATCCGGACCCGGAATTTGTTTATCAGTACGGCGGCGGGCCGATGCTCGATATGGGGCCGTATTATGTTACGGCGCTTATGAATCTTCTGGGACGCGTTTCCAGGGTGAGCGGCATGACAAAGGCGGGCTTTTCCGAACGTCCGATTCTGAGCCGGAAAAAATACGGCACGATGATGAAGGTGGAAGTTCCTACATTTGAAGCGGGGTCCATGTTGTTTGAGTCCGGCGTCATCGCCCAGATTCTGATGTCCTTCGACCTCTACACGGAGGATTCGATTCGCCTTGAAATTTACGGAACGGACGGAACGATTCTTGTGCCGGACCCGAACTGCTTCAGCGGCGACCTGAAGGTGCTTCGCGCCGGACAGAAGCAGCCCGCGTCCATCCCCATGCTGTTTAATTACACGGACAACTGCAGAGCGCTTGGATTAGCCGATATGGCGGAGTCGATCGCCACGGGACGTATGCACCGGGCGAACTCCATGCAGCAGCTTCACGCCGTAGAAATTATGAACGCATTTTCCGAAAGCAGCCGAACCGGACGCGCCGTTACCATTACCTCGCCTTTTGAGCGGCAGAAGCCGATGGTCTACCGGTCTGTCACAGGAAAAACATTCGCGTAGACGCTGAGAAAATATGCGCATAGATGCGGAAAATATGCGTCTGGAAGTACAAAAAACTTTCGCATAAACGCAGGAAAAACATTCGCGTAGAAGGAGGAACGAAAAATGGCACTGCCTGTCGCGTTACAACTGTATTCCGTGAGGGATCAACTGGAAAAAGATTTTGAGGGGACCATCAAACAAGTGGCCGAAATGGGTTACACAGGGGTGGAATTATCCGGTTTTCCCGACGCGCCGTCGCCCGCGGAAATTCGTGCGATTCTTGATAAGTATGGATTAACCGCGATGTCGTCGCACTGCCCCTTTGCGCAGATGCAGGAGGAACCGGACCGAATCTTTGAAAGCGCGCACATCTGCGGCCTTTCCTATCTGGCGATTCCCTGGCTGAACGCCAAAGAAGCCTATGCGGAGGACGCGATTGAACATACGCTCGCGGCGATTGAGGACCTCGGCAAAAAGGCAAAGGACGCCGGCTTGACGCTGCTCTATCACAACCATGATTTTGAGTTTCAGAAGATCGACGGAGAATATATCCTCGATCGGATTTACCGCTGCGTACCGGCGGACTATCTTAAGACGCAGCTGGATACCTGCTGGATTCGGGTCGCGGGCGAGGATCCCGCGAAGTATTTGAAAAAATACACGGGCCGGGCACCCCTTGTCCATCTGAAGGATTTTTCCGGCCACCGCGGGAGAGGCATGTACGGTCTCATCGGCTCCAAAGAATCCGGCGAGAAGCAGGACAGCGATTTTCGTTTCCAGCCCATTGGCAGCGGCGTACAGGATATAATGGCGATTTTGAACGCGTCGCAGGAGGCCGGCGCGGAATGGGTTGTGGTCGAACAGGATTCCTCGCCGGATATGCCTACGCTTGAGGCGGCGCGCGTCAGCCGGAACTACCTGCGGTCTCTGGGCTGGTAAGAGCCATGGGAGAAACGTTTCTCGCCATCGATATCGGCGGGTCAAAGATCATCGCAGGGCTGACGGATGCGGCCGGAACCCTTCTTTGCCACAAGCAGCTTGCGCTGCCCCGGAAGTACGACGCCCCGTTTCTTCTGGAGCAAATCGTAAGCGCGGCGCGGGACTTCCTGCCGCAATCGCCCGCGGCCGCCGGCGTGACGATTCCGGGGCTTGCCGACCCCGGGCGGGGCGTCTGGCTCTACGCGCCGTTCTCCAGCATATCGGATTGGAACATTGCCGCGCTGCTTGCGGAAAAGCTCGGACTTCCCGTATATATCGATAATGACGTGAATGCCTGCGCCATGGCGGAAAAACGATTCGGAATCTGCAAGGATTCGGATCATTTTCTGTGGGTCACGGTCAGCAACGGAATCGGCGGCGCTTTGTACCTGAACGGCAGGCTCTACCGCGGGGCGCGGGGCAACGCGGGCGAAATCGGGCATTTCGTCGTGGAAGAAAATACGGATTCGTTATGCGGCTGCGGCAGGAAAGGCTGTCTCGAGGCGATGGCCTCCGGTACCGGTATTTCCAACGAATATTTCCGGAAGACGGGAATCCGCCGTTCCGCGAAAGAAATTGCCGCGCTGGCGAAGGAGGGAACTCCGGAGGCGCGGCAGGTGTATTTCGACGCGGGCTATTATATCGGAAAGGCCGTTTCATACGCCGTGAATCTTCTCAATCTCGACCGGATAGTTTTAGGAGGCGGCGTCGCGCTCGATTTTGAGCTTTTACAGGAAGGCCTTAAAACCGCCTTCGGCCGGTATGTATTCCGGCAGGCCAATCCGGACGTTTCCGTGGCGCGGACAGGCCTCGGCTATTATGCCGCCTTGTCCGGCTGCGCGGCGATTGTGCTGGATCAACGAAAGGAAGGATAATTTTGGAACAGAATCGTATGCAATCGATGCTGGAACGATACGGGAAGGAGATCAGCGCTGGCATTCTGCGGTCCGATTTCGGCGCTCTGGCCCGGATCGCGGAGGTTCTTCTCGCGGCAAAGAAACGAAACGCGGTAATTTTTACCGCCGGCAACGGCGGGAGCGCCTCTACCGCTTCGCATATCTGCAATGACCTTCTAAAGGGATGCAATGTTTGCGGCAAAGGCGGATTCCGGGCGGAATGTCTTGCGGATTCCCTCGCTGTGGTGACCTGTCTCGCCAACGATTTCGATTATGAAAGCATTTTTTCCATTCAGCTTGAGACCAAGGCGAATCCGGGCGACATCCTGATTCTGTACAGCGGCAGCGGAAACTCGCCGAATATTCTTAAGGCCGCCGCCGCGGCCCGGAAGAAGGGAATGACGGTGATCGGGTTTACGGGCCGCGATGGAGGGAAACTCGCCCCGCTCTGCGACATCGCGGTGATCGCGCCGTCGGATTCCATGGAACAGATCGAAGATTACCACGTCATCTATCTGCATAGTCTGTCCGATACGATACAGAGAACGCTGGCGGAGGAAGGCTAAACGCTGTATT
>CAYUPA010000152.1:0-5129 GCA_964446565.1 uncultured Lachnospiraceae bacterium | reverse complement strand
GAATCAGCTTGTAGAACATCGCGTGGAAGACGATGCGGGATGTGTTCTCGACCACGGTCTGCGAGTCCGGAACGAAGAGGATGGAATCGTCGTCCTCCCGCTGCCCGGAAGGGAAGAGTTCGCGGATCGCGGCTTCCTGATGCATGGTGTTGATATATTCCGGATAGATCAAATAGATGCCGGACACCCGGCCTTCCCTGCGCCAGTCCAGAATCTCGTCAAGCAGGAGGCAGCTTTCCTCGTAGGTGGGAATGTCGCGCATCACACATTCCTTTTCCATCGGAATGCCTTTCCCCTTGAAGAAGCGGATCGCTTCCCTTCCGCAGGCGACAAGCCGGACGGAAGGCATTTTGGAAAGCTCGTCCACGGCGCGGCGCAGGATGTCGGCGTTGAAATTACCGCACAGGCCCTTGTTGGACGCGACGACGATCACGGCGGAAGGCGCCGAACTGTCCTTTTCCGCAACCGTTTTCAGAAGCCGGGCGCCGTATACGTCGAACAGTATCCGGCACTGGTTTCCGTAGTCCGCGTACTGGCTGTAGATCCCGTTAAGCTGCGCGAATTTCACGGTAGAAACGGTCTTCATGGCTTTTGTCAGCTTTTGCGTCGTGCGGATTCCGCGAAGCTGCTTTTTTAAACTCTGAATTCCGGGCATGGCTATGTCCTCGCTCTGTAATCCGCAAGCGCCGCCCGGATTTCGTTCAGAAGAGAGTCTTCGGCCTTCGCGCCGGTCTGCAGCATGCCCGCGAGGGCCGGATACTTCGTTTCAAAGAACGGGAAAAGCTGATCCTCAAAGCCTTTCATGTCCTCAATCGGAATATCGTCGGCGTAGCCTTCGGCGACGGCAAAGAGCAGAAGCGCCTGCTTCCAGTCTTCAAGAGGCTGATAGCGTCCCTGCTGCAGCACACGCATCAGATGCGCGCCCGAATTTAAGGTGCGCCTCGTATCCTCGTCCACATCGGTCCCAAGCTGGGTAAAATCCGCGAGCTCCCGGTACTGCGCAAGTCGTGTGCGCAGGCTGGCCGCGATCTGTTTCATGAGCTTCGTCTGGGCGGAGCCGCCCACGCGGGACACGGAAAGGCCGACGTTGACCGCCGGACGCTGCCCTTCGTGGAACAGTTCGCTGTCCAGAAAAATCTGACCGTCGGTGATGGAGATAACGTTCGTCGGAATATAGGCGGAGATGTCGCCCGCCAAGGTCTCGATGATGGGCAGGGCGGTAATCGACCCGCCGCCGAGCTCGTCGGAAAGGTGAGCCGAGCGCTCAAGAAGCCGGGAATGCAGATAGAAGATGTCGCCGGGGTAGGCTTCGCGGCCGGACGGACGGTGCAGCAGGAGCGAAAGCTCCCGATAGGCGACCGCGTGCTTGGACAGGTCGTCATAGACGATCAGCACGTCCCGTCCCGTATACATGAAATGCTCCGCCATCGCGGTCGCGGAAAACGGCGCGATGTACTGGGTCGCGGCGGATTCGGACGCGTTGGCGGCCACGATGATGGTATAGCTTAACGCGCCGTACTGGCGGAGCCGGTCGCGGATTTCCGCGACAGAGGTCTCCTTCTGCCCGATCGCGACGTAGATACAGATCGTATTCTGTCCCTTCTGATTGATGATCGCGTCGAGAGCGATCGCCGTTTTGCCGGTCTGCCGGTCGCCGATGATCAGTTCCCGCTGGCCGCGGCCGATCGGCACCAGCGCGTCGATCGCCGTAAGGCCGGTGTGAAGCGGTTTGATAACCGGAGCGCGGTCCAGAATGCCGGGAGCGTGGTATTCGATCGGGCGTTTTTCGGAGGCGTAAAGATAGCCCTGCCCGTCGATCGGCGTGCCGATCGCGTCGACCACCCGTCCCAGCAGCGCGTCGCCGACCGGCACGGAGGCGATGCGTCCAACGCGGCGCACACGGCTGCCGCTTTCGATGTTTTCATACTTGCCGAAGACAACGCAGCCGATGTGGTCCGGCTGGATGTCCAGAATCATGCCGCGTTCGCCGCAGTCAAATTCCACGACTTCTCCGTACATGATGTCCGCCAGTCCGTCCATCCAGCAGATGCCGTCGGATACCTGAAGAACGCGGCCCAGCTGGTAGACGTGTATCTTCGGCTGGTAGGTTTTCGCCTTCTCCAGAAATTCGTCAAGAACTTCCCGGGCGGCCTCGTCGGTCGTAATCGGATTCCGGTCGATCGCCTTTTCGTAATGATACAGTTCCTCGGCGACCGTGCCGTCATAGACCGTATCGCCGATGCGCAGGCGCAGTCCGCCGATGAGGTCGGCATCCTCCCGGACCCAGAGCGAAATTTTGCCGTTTACGGTTTCCAAAAGCCGGGTCGCGGCCGTTTCCACCTTTTTCACAAGGTCCTCCGCGAGCGGATAGGCGGACATCAGCGTGACGTACAAGACGCCGCTGCGCTTCAGATAGGCCATATCGCCCGACGTAAGCCGGATCATCCCCAGAATTTCATCGGCAAGGAAGTCCTCCCTCGCGCGCATTCTGCCGCGGTAGGGCTCTTCGGAAAAGAGGCGGACGACCTGCTCCTTCATGATCTGGTAAACCTGTTTTTTTGATTTTTCGATCATGACGCGGTGGACTTCCCGACATTCCAGGTCGCTGTATGTCCGGATGAGCTGGATGCGGTCCTCGGCGAGCGCCTTTTCCTCCGCGATCTCCGGACTTGTCTCTGTCCGCACATCCGCTTGCGCCGCAGGCTCCTCTGTAAGGACGGGTTCCTCCCCGGCGGGTAAAGCGCCCGCTTCAATCTGTTCCGCTTCGTCAAGGTCCCGCAGAATCTTCTGCCTGCGGGACGAAAAGAGGCGGACGATGGATTTCCCGAAGATCAGGAGGACGAGGACGGCAAGAATGACAAAATTGATGATGGCATACTGAATTGTCATGGTCCTAACCCCTTGTTACGCTGTCCGCAAAGGCCGCGGCAAGCTCCTCTGCGTGCGTGGTCAGGACGGCGATGATTTCCTGATGCTCGGCTTCGGTCTTACGGCGGTAGCTGTCCAGCGCGTGAAGCCTCTCGTCTCTTGCTTCGTCGACGGCCTTCCGGCTGTCCGCGCGGATGGCCTCGATTTCTTCCTTGACCCGCTTCTTCGCTTCGATCTGCAGGGCGGCCTCTTCTTCCTGCCGCTCGGACCGCCGTTTCGCGGCCTGCCGTTCCTGGTCGGCCTTTTTGTCCGCGGCCTTTTTAATCCGCTCACGCCGCTCGTCCATGACCCGCAGCACCGGCTTAAACAGAAGGTTGTTCAAAATCAGCATTAAAATGACGAAGCAAATGATCGTCCACAGTATAACGGAAGGCTGAATGTTCATGACGCGCCCTTAGATTTTGGACACCAGCATGAAAGCGATCAGCAGTCCGTAGATCGTAAGAGCCTCCATAAGGGCAAGGGAAACGATCAGCGTGGAGCGGATTTCCTTCGCGGCGTCGGGCTGGCGGGCGATGCTTTCCATCGCGGTTCTCGCGGTCGAGCCCTGCGCGAGGGAGGGGAAGATGGTGCTGAAGGCGATGGTAATCGCCGCTGCGATAGCAATGATAGCAGATGAATCCATGATGCAGTATCTCCTTTTCGTAAAATTATTCTGTTTCCGTTACCTCATCGAGATAAATGGAAGTCAGCATGGTAAAGACAACCGCCTGCAGCGCGCAGAACAGGATGGACAGCGCCATCATAACGACCGGCGTTCCGATGGGCAGGATGTTGTACAGCTGTTCGGTGACGCTCTCTTCGCCGAACACGTTGCCGAAAAGCCGGAACGCGAGGGAGGCGGGTTTGATGAGTTCATCAAGCAGCATCAGGGGCAGCATAAAAAACATCGGGCTGACAAAGCGTTTGAAATAATGCTTTACGCCGCAGGAAAGGCCCGCGATCTGCAGAAACAGGAACGACAAAATGCCGAATCCGAGCGTTACGGACAGAGACGCGGTCGGCGTTTTCAAATACTCCGTCAGATTCTCGCCCGGTATCAGGCCGGAGTAGTTCGAAAGAAGAATGAAGATAAAAAGCGACGCAAGAAACGGAAAATACCGGCGGGATTTTTCGCGTCCCAAAAGTCCGGCAAAGAAATTGTCAAGATATTCAACGCCGGTTTCGATCATATTCTGAAAAACGCCGGGCCGTTCCTTCAGACTGTGCCTTACAATCAGGGACAGGACCGCCAGTAAGGCGACGATGACCCACATCGTAACGACCTCGCCGGTCACGTCCAGAATTCCGAACAGATGAAAAATAACCTTTGAACCCTCACCCATCGCGGTGATCCTCCTTTCTCTGCAGGGAATCGTTGAATTTTACCAGCAGGGCGGTGAAGAGGACGAGACCCACAGTGACGCCCACGCAGCCGCCGGCCGTAAGCCAGATCCGGTCCCACGGCGTAAACGGTCCCAGCAGAAAGAGGGCGAAGATATAGACGACCACCGCGATCTGCTGCGCAATGTGGGACAGGGCGTACCGGGACGGATGCTTTTGAACCATAAAGCGGGAAAACGCGTAATTCGCTGCAGCGATGAAAAAACCGATACAAAAAGCCAGAATAGCGCCAAAAACGTCAGTTTTAATACGATCACCCTCCTTTGCGCTTTTCATTATAGGGCCCGGAAATCCCTTTTGCAAGGGAAAAGCTATATGAAAAAATGAGAACGAAAAAACGATAATTTGTTCATTTTATATCACGCGGGCGCGGCAAACCGGGACGGGCCCTGTTAATTATGACCAGATGGTCGCGGCAGGCCCGCCGTTCCCGTGCGGACGGTCCGCGCCGGCCGTTTTTGAATATTTTATGAACATCGATTTCGAAAGGATGTAATCCTTCCTTTTCTGCGCTATAATAAGTCCGTTCCATTTTCGGCGGTCTTTTTTCGGGCTTTTGGTCCGAAGCAAAACAAGGGGTAAATATGACAAAATTTTGTGTAAAAAAGCCGTACATGGTTTTCGTAGGAGCGATTCTGGTGCTGATTCTTGGATTCGTCAGCCTGTCGGAGATGCAGACCGATCTTCTTCCGAGCCTCAGTATGCCGTACATGATGGTGATCACGACCTATCCCGGCGCGAGTCCGGAGCGGGTGGAGAGCGATGTGACAAAGCCTCTTGAGAGCGCACTCGGGACCCTGAACGGCGTCGAGAACGTG
>CAYUPA010000151.1:1394-5136 GCA_964446565.1 uncultured Lachnospiraceae bacterium | reverse complement strand
GTGACGAAGCCTCTTGAGAGCGCGCTCGGGACCCTGAACGGCGTCGAGAACGTGACGAGCACCAGCGCGGAGAATTACGGGATGGTCATGCTGGAATTTGAGGACGGCACCAATCTGGACAGCGCGATGGTTAAGATTTCCTCGGCGATCAACGAAACGGTTCCTCTGCTGCCGGAGGCGTGCGGGACGCCGTCCATACTGGAACTCAGCATGGATATGGTGGCGACGATGTACGTCAGCGTGACCCGCGAGGGAGAGGATATCTTTCAGGTGTCCAGTTTCGCCGAGGATACCGTCGTTCCGTATCTGGAACGGCAAAACGGCGTTGCGAGCGTTTCCAGCACGGGCATCGTGGAGAAGATGGCGGAAGTCCGTCTGGATGAAAAGAAGATCGAAGCCGTGAACGACAGGCTTGCCGAGGCGGTCACGGACCAGTTTGCGGAGGCGGAAAAAGAGCTTGCCGAACAGGAGAAGCTCCTCGAACAAAATGAGCAGGCTTTGCTTGCCGGGCAGAGCGGACAGGCGCCAAGCGCCGGACAAAGCGGACAGACCTCCGGCGCCGGACAGGCGGGACTTACCGGGCAGACCTCGCCCGCCGGGGCGCAGGCGCAGCTTGAAGAAGCGAAGAAACAGCTTGAGGAGTCGAAGAAGCAGCTCGAGAAGGCGAAAGAACAGCTTGAAACCGAGAAGGAGAAGGCGCTTGCCGGCGCTTCCATCGATCCGCTTCTGAGCGGGGATACCCTGTCGGGACTTATCAGCGCCCAGAATTTCAGTATGCCGGCGGGCTACGTCGACGGCGAAATCCTGCTCCGGATCGGGGATGAATACGGATCCGTCGGCGACATCGAAAACCTTCTGCTTACGCATCTTGATTCCATCGGCGATGTGCGTCTCAAGGATGTCGCGCAGATTACGGTGATCGACAACAGCGGCGAAACTTATGCGCGGGCCAACGGCGAGGAAGCGGTCGTCCTTTCCATTTTCAAGAGCAGCACGGTCGGAACGAACGAGGTTTCCGATAACTGCAACGAGGCGTTTCAGGAGCTTGAGGACAAATATCCGGGACTCCATATCGACGCGTTCATGGATCAGGGCGATTATATCGATCTGATTGTGAATTCCCTGTTCAGCAACCTCCTGTGGGGCGCGCTGCTGGCGGTCATCGTCCTGCTGCTGTTCCTGCGGGACGGCCGCCCGACGGCCGTGGTCGCCTTCAGCATTCCCTTCAGCGTCCTCTTTACCGTCGTGCTCATGTATTTCAGCGGCATTTCCATCAATATGATGTCCCTCTCGGGTCTGACGCTTGGCATCGGCATGCTGGTGGACAACTCCGTTGTCGTCATCGAGAATATCTACCGTCTGCGCAGCCGCGGCGTTTCGACCGGAAGGGCTGCGGTGCAGGGCGCGAAACAGGTCACGGGCGCGATCACGGCCTCGACCCTGACGACGGTCTGCGTCTTTCTTCCGCTGGCCTTTTCCGACGGCCTTACGCGGGAACTTTTGACCGATATGGGCCTTACGATCGGGTACAGCCTCATGGCGTCGCTGATCGTGGCGCTGACCGTCGTTCCGACGATGAGCAACACGCTCCTCAAAAAGAACAGGCCCAAAGAGCACAAATGGTTCGATAAAATGCTCGCCGGTTATCGGAAAGCGCTTTCCTTCTGTCTCCGGTATAAGTTTGTGCCGCTTTCCGTAGCCGTCCTGCTCCTTGCATTCAGCGTCGTTCAGGTTCTTCGGATGGGAATCATCCTGCTTCCGGATACCGGCAGCAATCAGATGAGTGTTTCGCTGACTGTCAAAGAGGATACGCCCCGCGAGGAGGCGTACCGGACGGCGGACAGGGTCATGGAAGAAGCGCTTCGCTTCGATGAGATCGAGAGCATCGGCGCCTTAAACAGCGCGGCGACGACCTCGGTGATCACCTCGACGTCCGCGAATGAAGATTATACGAGCTTTTCTTTCTTTATTACGCTGAAAGAGGGCGCGGATACGAAAAAGACGGGCGACAGGCTTGCGGAGGCTCTTTCCGGGATTGAGGCGGAAGAACTTACGGTTTCAACCTCCAGCAGCTCCATGATGTCGGATTTCATAAGCTCCGGCCTGCAGGTGAATCTTTACGGAAACGACATGGACGACCTTGTCAAAGCCAGCGAAGACGTCATGGAGCTTGTCGGCCAGGTGAAAGGGTTCGAAGAGGCCTCCAACGGCCAGGAAGAAGGCGGGCAAACCGCGCACCTTCGAATCGATTCGGATAAGGCGCGGACCTGCGGCCTTACAAACGCGCAGATTTTCCAGCAGATTTCCGCCGCGATGCAGACCGAAACAGCCGCCGGAACCGTTACGGTCGACGGCGGCAATATGGACGTGATCGTCGTGGATGAACGGAATCCGCTGACGATGGACAACCTGCTCGATCAGGAGTTTGCGGTGCAGGTGACCCATGAAGACGGCACGACCGGAACGGAAACGCACAAACTGCGGGAATTTGCCAAAATCGAATACGGCAGGGGCCTTGTTTCCATTCGCCGCGAAAATCAGAACCGTATGATTACGGTGACCGCCGCGACGGCGCCCGGCTATAATACCACGTTGCTCAGCCGCGAACTGTCGGATTTGCTGGACAGCTATGATCCGCCCGAAGGGGTGCGGATCGAGTTCGGCGGCGAAACGACCGACGTTTCGGATATGATCCGGCAGATGGTTAAGATGATCGCGCTGGCCCTCGTCTTCATCTATTTAATCATGGTGGCGCAGTTCCAGAGCCTTCTGTCGCCGTTTATCGTGCTCTTTACGATTCCGCTCGCCTTTACCGGCGGCATGCTGGCCCTTCTGATCGCGAACGAGCCGCTTTCGATGATGGGCATGGCGGGCTTCCTGATGCTGGTCGGCGTAATCGTCAATAACGGCATTGTGTTCGTGGATTATACCAACAAACTGCGCTACGGCGGCCTCGGAAAGCGGCAGGCTTTGATCGCCGCGGGCTCAACGAGAATGCGCCCGATTCTGATGACGACGCTGACTACGGTCTTCGCGATGCTCGTCATGCTGTTCAGCAAGGATACCGGCAGCGCTCTGGGGAGGGGTCTCGCGCTCGTTATCGTCGGCGGGCTTCTCTACGCAACGCTGATGACGCTGTTCGTCGTGCCTGTCATGTACGACCTGTTGTTCCGCCGCAAGGATATGAAGGAGATCAACGTCGGCGATCAGGATATGGAACAGCTGCCGGACGACGCCGCGGAGATGGCCGCGCTGTTTACGGCGGAGAAAGCGGATGCGCCGCGTGAAGACGCGAAGAAACCGCCGGCGAAAAATGCGAAAGGAAAGACAAAACGGTAGAATAGAATCGGCTGAAAAAGAAGGCAGAGCCCCGCACATCACGAAGCACTGCCTTCCTTTTCCGTTTCCGCGGGACCCGAATGATCCACGAGTCCTTTTTTTCGCAGGGCCGGCCTCCCGCTTCCTTCCGGACCGGCCCTGAAGGAAGCGGGACGTTTATTTTTCCAGATGGTACTGCTGCAGCATTTTCTGCTTCAGATCGTAGAGCGGCCGGGAAAGGTCCACATGGACGGTCTGCGCGTTGATCAGGCGCTGCGATTCCGGACGGAGCGTCGAAAGCTCCCTGCGGCAGTATTTCTGAATCTCCATCAGGGACGGGCTTTCGTACACGCACTCGCCCTTTCGGAAGACCGGAATCAGCATTTCGCGGATCGTGTACGTGCCGGGTTCAAAGCGCATCCGT